>CAJBLW010000432.1 GCA_903953985.1 uncultured Burkholderiales bacterium | reverse complement strand
GTGCGCTCGGCCATGATGTGCACAGCCGCTGCGGTGGCGGCCATGCGCCAGCAGGGCCAAGGCGGTGTGGTGATCAACGTGACCTCTGTGGCGGCCCGTCACGGCGGCGGTGCAGGCGCCTCGTTGTATGCAGGCTCCAAGGGATTCGTGTCCACCATGACGCGGGGACTGGCCAAGGAACTGGTCAAGGACAACATCCGCGTCAATGCCGTGGCGCCAGGCGTCATCACCACCCCGTTTCACGAGCGTTTTTCAACCCCGCAAATGCTCGAAGGATTCAGGGCCACGATTCCCATGAACCGACTGGGAACAGCCGAGGAATGTGCGGGTGCTTTTGTGTACTTGGCCTCAGAACAGATGTCGGGGTACGTGACAGGTCAAATCATCGAGGTCAACGGCGGGCAGTACATGCCGTAAGTGTCAATGCCCTTGAGGGTTGAGCACGGTCACGCGCCACAAGGTGCGTGGCCGGGTCAGATCGATCAGGGGCGCGCTGTGCAACAGCAAGGTGTTGTCCCAGACGATGACATCGCCGTTTTCATAGTTGTTGGTGTAACAGTATTTGTCCTGCGTGGCATGTACCGCCAGTTCGCGCAACAAATCCAAAGCCTCGTCATCGGGCATGCCCTCGATCCCAAACGAGCTACCGCTCACCGCATACAGCGCTAACTGCCCGCTGAAGGGGTGTGGCTTGACCAACGGATGTCGCACCCAGTTGACCCTTTGGGCTTGCTCGGCGTTGAGCACAGACGCCACGCTTCGGGATTGTTTGTCCAGGTCGTCTCGGTTGCCATAGTGGTGTTTGACCACCAAGTTCTTGATTTTCTCTTTCATGCCCGAGGGCAGGTCGGCATAGGCCTTGGCCTGGTTGGCAAAGGTGGTGCCATTGGGGGCGGGCGGCACGTCTTGGGCATGCAGGATGGTGCAACGCGCCACATCGTCCAAGTAAGAATAATCGGTATGGAAATACGTGCCTGCATCCACCAGTCCCGTGGGCTTGCCGTCCTTGAACACGTTCGAGAGGATCAGGATGTTGGCATCATCCGGATGATGGAAGGTGTCGATGACATGGGGCGAAGGTCTGCCCCACTGTTTCGCAAATGTCACCATTTGGGCGGGTGTGAGCGACTGGTTTTTCAGCACGATGAAACCATGCCGATGCAAGGCATCGGCCAACCACTGACTTTGATGGGCGTCCAGGCGTTCGGACACATCCAGCCCATCGATGCGGGCTCCCAACACGTCACTGAGTGGAGCAATGCTGGCCATGTCTTTACTTGATCATTTCAGGTGCAAAAATGCTAGGCAAAAACAGCACGATATCCGGAAACACAATGATGGCGAGCAAGACCACCAGCATGGGGATCAGCATGATCATGGTGTCTTTGATGGCATAACTGAGTGGTACTTTGGCCACGGCACACGAGATCATCAAACACATGCCGTACGGCGGGGTGATCAAACCGAAGGCCAAAGACACAATGCCCACAATCGCAAAGTGCACCGGGTGCATGCCGACCGACTCAGCCAGAGGTTGTAAGGTCGTGCCCACGATGATGATGGCCGGAATGGCATCGAGGAAACAGCCTACAACCAAGAAAGCGCCAGCAATCAGCAAACCCACACCAATGACCCCCAGGCCCCAGCCGGTCACATTGGCCAACAGCGCTTTGGGGATTTGGTAGTAAGCCAGCAACCAACCGAATACCGATGCCGTACCGACACAAAACAAAGCCACAGAGCTGAGCTTTCCGGTGTCCACAATGGCGGTGATGAAACTCTTCCAACTCATCTCACGGTAAAAAATCATGGACAACACCGCGGCGTACAACACCGCCACAGCGGCCGATTCGGTGGCTGTGAACAAGCCCAGCAAGATGCCGCCTACGATGATGAATGGCGTCATCATGGCCGGAATCGACACAATGGCCGCCTTGTAGATTTCGGTCAGATTGGCGCGGGGATAGACCGGGTAATTGCGCTTTTTGGCATAGGCATGAACCGTGGCCATTTGGGCCAGGCCAATCAGCAAACCAGGCACGATACCCGCCAAATACATGGCCCCAATGGATGTCGAAATCACTCCCCCCCAGACCACCATCAGGATCGACGGCGGAATGATCACCGCCAGCACGGCAGATACCGCCGTAATGGCGATAGAGAAAGACAGGTCATAGCCTTCCTTGACCTGCGCTTCAATGAAGAGCTTGCCCTGGCTGGCGGCATCGGCCGTAGAAGAGCCCGAGATGCCCGCAAAGAAGACGGACAAGATCACATTGATCTGTGCCAAACCGCCCGGGAAGTGACCTACCAACGCACGCGAAAGCCGCATCAGCCGATCGGTGATGCCGCCACTGTTCATCAAGTTGGCGGTCAGCAAAAAGAACGGAACTGCCAGCAAGATGAAGGAGTTGTAAGACTTGAACATTTCATTGAACAAGACCATGGGCGAGAGTCTGGGCTCAAAAATCAGCACCGGCAGTGAGGCCAGTCCCAATGCAAAAGCCACAGGCACACGAATCGCCAGCAACAAGAAAAAGCCTCCAAAGAGGACCAATGCCGCCATCGATGGCGAGAGAAGAGAGGAGGTCAAATCACAGACCCTTGGTTAGAACTTTCGCTGATGTCACTGGCATTGAGCATGTGGTCGAGCAAAAAGATGATCCATAAAAATCCTGCAATGGGCCAAACGATGAAAATCCACCACATCGGCATCTCAGCCAGCTCAGACGTCTGGTTCCAGCCAAACTTGGTGAACTCAATCCCCCAATACAGAACCACAGCGGAAAAAATGAGCATCGCGGTCTGACTCATGCGCAGCAGGACGTGCGTCGCACGAGGGGAGAGCTCTGGCAAGAAGTCGACATCAAAGTGAAGTCGCTCTCGCACACCCAAAGTGGCCCCCAACATGATGAGCCAAACAAAGAAAAACCGGCTCATTTCCTCTGTCCACATATAACGCGGGATCAGATCAGTGAACCGGGAAAAAATTTGCAAACTTACCGGAATGATCAAAAGCAGTACCGTCAAGATCAACAAAAAATGAAGCAGACGATCGATCAAGGTAAGAATTTTTTGCATTTACAGTCTCGAAAATTCGAAAAAACGAGCAGCATGAGGCTGCTCGTTGTTTGCCGCATATCGGTTTATTTCAAGCTGTTGATCTTGGCGTAAATCGCATCCGCACCCACCTCTTTGGCGTAAGCGGCCATGACCGGGTCCACCAGCTTTTGCATTTCAGCGCGCTGTGCGAAAGGCACCTGCTTGAGCTTGCCTTCTTTGGCGTACTTGTCGAGCTTGGCCTGGTCTTCAGATGACTCGATCTGACGACCAAAAGCACCCGCCTCCTTGCCGGCCTTCACGATCGCTGCTTGCAGGTCTGCGGGCAGTTTTTTCAGCGTCTTGACTGAAAAGCACAGAGGACGAATGGTGATGGCATGGCGTGTCATCAGGATGTTAGGGGCCACTTCAAAAAACTTCATGGCTTCCACACCCGCGGCTTCGTTTTCACCCGCATTGATCACGCCGTTTTGGATGGCGTTGTACACCTCGTTGTATGCGATGACCGTGGGGGTCATGCCCACCGCACCAAATGTGCGGCTCCAGATGGGTGCACCTTGCACGCGCACTTTGAGGTTTTTCAAGTCGGCCAAATTGCCGGCTGATTTGTTCGAGAAGATGTTGCGCACACCGCCGCCGGCATAACCGATCAATTTGACCTCGGCTTTTTGCTCCACTTCGTCTGCAATCGGTTTGAGAATGTCTTGGTCCAACACCTTATTCCAGTGGTTCAGGTCACTGAACAAAAACGGCGCATCAATGAAGGGCGCCGCTTTGGAGAAGGTGGACATGTGGGCTGGCGAGACAATCGCAAAGTCCACCGCTTTGCCCTGGTTCATGTAGGCAAAGTAATCTTTTTCCAAACCCAGTTCGCTGTTTTTGTGCAAAACAAAGTTAACAGGTTTGCCATAGTATTTTTTCACCAATTCTTCGAACTTGACCATGGTTTTGGTAAAAGCATGGTCATCACCAAACTGTGACGCACCGTGCAGTGTGATGGCTGCTTGTTGTGCATGCGCGCTCAAGGCCATGATCGAAGAGAGCACCACGCCCAGCAAAGGTTTCAAAACTTTCATCTCTATGTCTCCTGTATTGATCGGAACAACAACTTTCATGTGTTGCTTTTTTTACTTTAGGCCAAAGCACCTTCAACAGTCTTGGGGTAAACCATAGGTCATCTGCCCAACTGTCTCCAACGTGTCCTTTAGCGCTGGTCCCTGCACAGCTGAAAGTGATAACTTGAACCCCACCTTGCGCACGGGCATGTTGGCCTTTGCGTGCGCCACCCGAAATGAACTTGGCGTGGGTATTTTTTTGATTCATCACACGAAAGAAATGCATGAAACACATCGGTTTTATAGGGGCCTCGGGTTTGATGGGCCACGGCATGGCCAAAAATTTGTTGGCCAAGGGTTTTCAGGTTTCTCTGACCGCGCATTCGCGGCGCGAGCCTTTGCAGGATCTTTTGGCCGCGGGCGCCATATTGGTAGAGCACCATGCCGATCTGTCGGCCTGTGATGCGGTCATCATTTGCGTGACCGGCTCGCCTCAGGTCGAGGCCGCTTTGGAAGGCCCCAGCGGCTTGTTGAGCCAGGCCCGAGCGGGATTGGTCGTCATCGACGCATCCACCAGCGAGCCCGATTCAACCCGCCGCTTGGCGGCCCGATGCCAGGCCGTGGGCATGACCCTGGTCGATGCCCCGTTGGCTCGCACGCCCGTAGAGGCCGAAGCCGGCAAACTCAACACCATGGTGGGCGCGTCACCCGAAGTCTTTGCCCGCCTGGAGCCGGTGTTCAAGGCTTATTGCGAAAATATTTTCCACGTCGGTGAGATGGGCGCAGCCCATGTCATCAAGCTGCTGAACAACTTTTTGGGTCAGGCCATCACCACGGCGGCGGCCGAAGCCTTTGCGGTGGGTGCCAAGGCCGGGATCGATGTCAGCCAACTGGTGCGCGTGGTGTCGGCTGGCGCGGTCAATTCAGGTTTGTTTCAGGCCATGGCCAAAACACTGGATGGCGACTACACCGGCCTGAAATTCGAACTGAACAACGCGTCGAAAGATTTGCGTTACTACGTGCACCTGACCGAAAGTGTGAAAGCACCCTCATTGGTCGGCACCAGCGTGCACCAGAGTCTGGTCACTGCTTGCGCCTTGGGCTATGGACAGGAGTTGGTGCCTTCATTGGTCAAAGCCCAAGCGCAAATCAACCAGGTCAAGATCGGCTCGGGCCACTGATGAACGCGCGCCTGGGCATGGCCTTGGTGGGCTTGGGTGCAGCCACCCAGCCCCACCTGCGCAGCCTGCAAGACCTGAACGGGCGCATTGACCTGCGCTATGCCGTCACGCGCCAACCTCACCCTGATCGCGTGCGGCCTTACACCGGTCCCGTACGCTTGGTCAGCACCTTGGACGAGGCACTGGCCGACCCCCAGGTTCAGGCGGTGATGGTGGCCACGCCACCGTCCACCCACTTGGACATCTGCCAACGCTGCTTTGCAGCAGGCAAACATGTCTTGCTCGAAAAACCCCTGGAACTCAATCTTGCGCGGGCTCAGCAACTGGCAGCGCTGGCCCGGCAAAGCGGACTGCACTTAGGGGTGGTGTTGCAACACCGGTTCCGTCCCGCATCAGTGGCCCTTCAGGAGGTGCTGGACACAGGACGCCTGGGTGAAATCCAGGCCGCATCGGTGCGAGTGCCCTGGTGGCGCTCTCAAGCCTATTACAACGAACTGGGCCGGGGCACGATGGAACGGGATGGTGGTGGTGTGTTACTGACCCAAGCCATCCACACCCTGAACCTGTTTCAGGCGCTGGTTGGGGTGAAATCGGTCACGGCCTCGGTGGTGCGGCAAACCCGTTTGCACCAGATGGAAACCGAAGACCACGTCAGTGCGCTGTTGGTTTTGGGCAATGGTGCACCCGGTGACCTGATGGCCACCACCGCCATGTTCCCCGGCTTCCCGGCGACGATCGAGGTCATCGGCACGCTGGGCAGCGCAAGGCTCAGCGGCGCCGATCTGCAGGTGAATTTTTTGCAGGGTGAGCCCTTAATCGTGCGCAGCGAAGGGGGCACCGGCAGCGGCGCCAATATCATGGATTTTTCACACGAACCGCACCGCGAGCTGTTGACCGATTTCATCGATGCGATCGAACAAAACCGCGCACCGCGGGTCACCGGTGACGATGCACTGAGAACCCATCTGCTGATCGACGAACTGCTGCGCAAGGGGCAGGCGTCCAACGCCTGAAACCTCAAAGCTTGACCGAGCGGAAGCCTGCAAAGATGTCGCGCCGCTCGGGCACAAAGAAGTTGCGGTAGCGAACATCCACGACATGGGCCGAGGTGGCGGCGCAAGCCCCGCGCAGCACGCGGTGGTGGTGCCACGAGGGTTCTGAATAATCGCGGTAGGGGTGGGCCGCAAAGCCGGGGTAAGGCGCAAAGTCGCTGGCAGTCCATTCCCACACCTGGCCCCAAGAAAAGCCTGGGTGCTGAGCGGCGCACTCCCACTCGGCTTCGGTGGGCAAACGCCTGCCTGACCATTCGCACCAAGCTTGGGCATCGGCAGCATTGACATGCACCACGGGCGCGTTCAGATCCATAGCCCGCCACTGGCCTAAACGCCGCACTTGCCAATCGCCTTGTGCGCAGCGCACATGTGGCGGCAGGGCATGGCCCGTGGCCTGCAAGAAGGGCAGGTACTGAGACCAGGTCACGGCCATCGCATCGATCGCAAAAGCGGCCAGCGCCACCGGGTGGGCCTGGCACTCGTTGTCAAAGGCAAAACCGGGCCCGCTGTGGCCCAAGGTCCAAACTTGAGCGGGGATGGACAAAACGCTTATTGAAACAGGGCCAGTGCCTGCATGGGCGTGCCGCGCGCACAAGGCTTCGGGCAAAGCAAGGCCCAGGTCTTGCGCCATGTAAACCCAAGCTTCGTTGTGCATGGCCTCGTGCTGCACGACCAAACGCCAAAAGTAAAGCGCCTCGTCAATGGACTCGGGCACGGCCCGCAAATGGGCCAGGCTGTGCGCCAGCACATCGGCCAAGTAGCGCTGGGTGTGCTGCAAGTCGGGCAGCGGCAGCGACCAGCGGCTGTCGTGCGCCACCTCGCTGGAGTTGTAGAACGCATCGGCACGGGGCATGAGTGAAGGCCCAAAGCCATCGCCCCAGGAGGCACTGCGGGTGCCTTCGCAGCGCTGTCGGTTGCGCACCGTCCACCACTCCTGAAACCAGGCGATGTGGCCCCACTCCCACAGGGGCGGGTTCATGCCGGGCCGGGGTGGCACGGCCAGATCGGGCAGCGCCGCTTGCCAAGCCTGGATCAAACCCAACGTGCGCTGGCGCGTGTCGCTCAGGGCTTGTGCCAAGGTCTCGGCGTTGGCCGTGCGCCAGGGGTTGGTCACGGGTCCACTCAAACGGTGGGGATTCGTCTTCCTGGGGGCTGCTGGGGTACTGCTGCTCATGTATAAACTGCCCATGCAAAAACTTCGTGTGGTCATTGTCAGCCCTGCCCTGGCCGACGCCAACAACGGGAACTGGCAAACGGCGCGCCGTTGGCAACAGCTGTTGTCTGCGCATTCTGCCCGCATCGTGCGGCAATGGCCCGACGCTGAGGCCTTGACCTCGCCTGACGATGTGATGCTGGCCCTGCACGCGCGCCGCTCAGCCGACTCGGTGCAAGCCTGGCACGCCCAGCACGGCCAGCGCGGCTTGGGCGTGGTGCTCACCGGCACCGACCTGTACCGCGACATCGACCACGACCCCCTGGCCCAACAGTCTTTGACGCTGGCCCATTCTCTGGTGGTGCTGCAAGAACTGGGAGTCAAGGCTTTGCCGCCCGCACACCACACCAAGGCGCGGGTCATCTTTCAGTCCACCGGCACGCGCCAGACTTTGCCCAAGACCGCTCGCCATCTGCGCGTCGTGATGGTGGGCCATTTGCGCGAAGAAAAAGACCCCCTCACCCTGATGTCTGCAGCGCGCCTGTTGCCGCCAGACGCTGGCGTGCTGATCGACCACATCGGTGCAGCGCTTGACCCGGCGCTGGGCCAAGCCGCGCAAGACACGCAGGCGCAGTGCCCGCATTACCGCTGGCTGTGCGCTGTGCCACACGCTCAAACCCTTCAGCGCATCCAGCGCGCCCACCTGCTGGTGCACTGCAGCCGCATGGAAGGCGGCGCACATGTGCTAATGGAGGCGATTTGCAGCGGCACGCCCGTGCTGGCCTCACGCATCGACGGCAATGTGGGCCTGTTGGGCGAAAATTACGCCGGCCTGTTTGAGCCGGGCAACGCCAAAGCTTTGACTGATTTGCTGCTGGCGTGCCGATCACCACAAACCGGTCGTGCTCTGGTGGCACACTTGCAGCATCAGTGCGCTTTGCGCGCTCCCTTGTTTGAACCGCAGGCCGAACGCGCCGCCTTGCACCGTTGGGTGCAAGACCTCTGGATCCTTTGAATGCAATCTTCCAATCAACCCGTGCTGCGCGATCTGGTGCTGGTCGGCGGCGGCCACAGCCATGTGGGCGTGCTGCGCATGTTCGCCATGAAGCCCGAGCCGGGCGTGCGTATCACCTTGATCTGCACAGACATTGACACCCCTTATTCGGGCATGCTGCCGGGCTACATTTCAGGCCACTACAGCTTTGACGAGGTGCACATCGACCTGGGTCGCCTGTGCGCGTTTTCCGGTGCACGCCTGGTCCATGATGCCGTCATCAGCATCGACCGCAAGACCCAAAGAGTTATTTGCAAAAACCGACCGCCCGTGCCGTACGACCTGTTGTCGATCAACATAGGCTCGACCCCTCAGATGCGTCAGGTCGATGGCGCGCAAGCCCTGGCCGTGCCCGTCAAGCCCATTGCGCAATTCAACCAACGATGGTTGGCCCTGATGGACAAGGTCCGTCAATGGCCCGCACACCGAGGCCCCATGACCATTGCCGTGGTCGGCGCAGGCGCGGGTGGTGTCGAACTGGTGTTGTCCATGCAGTACCGGTTACGCAACGAATTCAGGGCCCTGGTGCGCAACCCAGAAGACCTGCAATTTGTGCTGCTAACTTCAGGCGAACACATTTTGCCTACACACAACCCGGGCGTTCGCGCGCGCTTTGCCAAGGTTCTCCAAGAACGCAACGTCGCCGTACACACCCATGCCGAGGTGGTGCAGGTCTCGCCCGGCTGCCTGCACACGCGCGACGGCCGCACCTTTGATGCCGACGAAACCATGTGGGTCACCCAAGCCGGTGGCCCCGAATGGTTGCAAAGCACCGGATTGGCTTTGGACAAAGACGGCTTCATCCTGGTGCACCCCCAACTGCAATCGCTGAATGACCCACTGGTGTTTGCCGCAGGTGACATCGCTTCGTTTGTGGAGCGCCCACTGGAGAAAGCCGGCGTGTTTGCCGTGCGCATGGCCAAGCCCTTGGCCGAGAATCTGCGCCGCAGCCTGCGCAGCCAAAAGCTGCTGGCCTACGACCCGCAACGCCATTGGCTGTCCCTGATTTCGACTGGCAACCGCTTTGCCGTGGCCTCTCGCGGGTCGCTGAGTTTCGCCGGGGCCTGGGTCTGGCGCTGGAAGGACCGCATTGACCGGGAATTCATGCGCCGCTTCACCGAGTTCCCTGCCATGACGGGAGCGGGTGGCTCCGCCCATCCCGGTGCCAACGTGCGCGAAGCCATGCAGGCCATGGGCCAACTGCTCAAAGACATCCAGGCCCAAGGCAAGGCACCCAGCACGCGCCTGGTACTGACGAGTGAAGAATCACTGCAAGCCATCTCGGCCATCGCGATGCGTTGTGGGGGATGCGGCGCCAAAGTAGGCGCCAATATTTTGTCTCGCGCCTTGGGGCAATTGCATCCCGTTGAGCGTGCCGATGTGCTGATAGGACTGCACTCGCCCGACGATGCGGCCGTGGTGCGCGTGCCGCCAGGCATGGCCGTGGTGCAAACGGTAGACTTTTTCCGCGCCTTCATCGACGACCCTTATTTGTTCGGCAAAGTGGCGGCCAACCATGCCTTGGGTGATATTTTTGCCATGGGGGCCGAGCCGCAAACGGCCACCGCCGTGGTCACCGTGCCGCCAGGGCTAGAGCGCAAGGTGGAAGACTTGCTCACACAAATGATGGGCGGTGCCATTGAGGTGCTGAACGCCGCAGGCTGCGCTCTGGTGGGCGGGCACACGGGAGAGGGCGCAGAACTGGCCCTGGGCTTTGCCATCAACGGCCTGATCGACGAGAACATGAACAGCGTGATGCGCAAGGGCGGCATGCAGCCTGGCGATGTGCTGCTGCTGACGAAGCCGATGGGGACCGGCACCTTATTCGCTGCCCACGCCAGATATGCAGCCAAGGGGCGCTGGATCGCGGCGGCATTGCAGTCTATGGTGCTGTCCAACCAGGTCGGTGCCAAAATTTTGCACCACCATGGGGCGACCGCCTGCACCGACCTGACCGGCTTTGGCCTGCTGGGCCACCTGGTGGAGATGACACGGCCATCGGGTGTGGATGCCGAACTGAACATGAGCACCCTGCCCCTCTTGGACGGCGCGGTGGACTGCGTCCAGGCGGGCATCGTGAGCTCTTTGCAGCCAGCCAATGTGCGCCTGCGCCGCGCCCTGCGCAACGCCGATGAATTCATCAATGACCCCCGCTACCCCCTGTTGTTTGACCCGCAAACTGCCGGCGGCCTGCTGGCCAGCGTGCCCGCTGCGCAAGCGGCGGCTTGTGTGCAGGCGCTCAAGGCGGCCGGCTATGAGCACACCGCCATCATCGGCCGCATCACCGCGCAAGGCGAAGCCATCGAGCCGGTGCTGTTGAAAACCTGAATGCCTTCAAGGCCTGTTATTTCATGACCACCGAACACCTGACCCTCAACGCCGACCGGACCCAGCGCTGCATCGTTCACAGCCCCTCGCTCGATTGGGTGGACTCACCCGCCTCAGGCGTGTCGCGCCGAATGCTCGAGCGCGACGGCGGTGAAGTGGCCCGCGCCACGTCCATCGTGCGCTACGCGCCCAGCTCGGCCTTTGCCAGCCATACGCATGGCGGGGGCGAAGAAATTTTGGTGATGGAGGGCACGCTGCACGACGAACACGGCGTTTATGGCCCCGGCACCTACATCAAGAACCCAGTGGGCAGCGCGCACGCACCTTCTTCCCCCGAGGGCTGCACCTTGTTTGTGAAGCTGCGCCACCTGGACGCGCGCGACAACGAACGCGTGGTCATCGACACGCGCCGCAGTGAATGGCGCCAAGGCATGGTCGAGGGCCTCAAGGTCTTGCCCCTCAACACCTTCGAGACGCAAAACACCGCCTTGGTTCGCTGGGCCCCGCAAACGTTTTTCAACCCGCACCGGCATTGGGGCGGAGAGGAAATTTTTGTGGTCGAAGGCGTTTTTTCCGACGAACACGGCGACTACCCCGCCGGCAGTTGGCTGCGCAGCCCGCACATGAGCCAACACCAACCCTTCAGCCGCGAGGGTTGCTTGATTTTGGTGAAAACAGGGCATCTGGCATGACGCACCCCAGCATCCGAGTTGTGGTGTTCGATGCCTACGGGACGCTGTTTGACGTGTATTCCATCGGCGCATTGGCAGAAAAGTTTTACCCTGGCCAGGGCGCAGCCCTGTCGGTGATCTGGCGCGACAAGCAAATCGAGTACACCCGGCTGATCTCGCTGAGCGACTCCAACCCAGAAGGCAGTCGCCATTACCAATCGTTTTGGGAGATCACACGCGCGTCGCTGCGTTATGCGCTGGCGCGTTTGGGCCTGGTGCACTCCCACGCGAATGAAGACGCGCTGATGGCGCAATACGCCCAGCTTTCGCCTTTCCCGGAAAACCTGGACGTGCTGCAAGCCCTGCGCCAGCGCGGCGTGGCCACAGCCATTTTGTCCAACGGCAGTCCCGAGATGCTGCAATCGGCCGTGCACAGTGCGGGCATGAGCGATCTGCTGGGCGCCGTTTTGTCGGTGGACAGCGTGCGCCAATTCAAGACCACGCCCCCCAGCTACCAAATCGTGACCGACCACTTTGGTTTTGCCCCGGCCGATGTGCTGTTTGTTTCGAGCAACGCCTGGGACGCGCTGGGGGCCACCTGGTTTGGCTTCACCACGCTGTGGGTCAACCGCCAAGGCCTGCCGCCTGAAGCCATCGGGCCGGCACCGAACCACATCGGGCGCGATTTGACGGCAGTGCTCCAAGTCTTGGGCTGATACAGCAGCACGGCCTGGCTACAGTCACCTGACATTTGTCACCTGGCACTTCTCAGCCCACTGAACGGCTCGCGTTTTTAAAATGGGCCTCTACTTCCCAGTCCACTTTTCGCGCAAACCATGAACACTCCCTCTGCAGCCTCTTTGGCCGATCAGCTTGCTCCCCAAGGCGTTTTGCGCGTGGCCATCAACCTGGGCAACCCGGTGCTCGCCGGGCTCGACGCCGCAGGCGAGCCCTCGGGCATTTCGGCCGATCTGTCGCGCAAACTCGCTGCCCAACTGGGCTTGGGCATTGAATGGCGGGTGTTCAAGAAAGCCGACGAGTCGGTGCAGTGCGTGCGCGCTGATGACGCCGACATCGGCTTTTTTGCCATTGACCCAGTGCGCGGGGAGGGCCTGCATTTTTCACCGCCCTATGTGCAAATCGAAGGGGCTTACATGGTGCGCAACGACTCGCCGCTGCAAATCAACGACGAAGTCGACCAAGCCGGCCACCGTGTGACGGTGGGCGCGGGCAGCGCTTACGACTTGTTTTTGACCCGCCACCTGAAACACGCCCCCATCGTACGCGCTCCCAGCTCCCCAGCCGTGGTCGACCTGTTCCTGGCGCAGCAACTTGAAGTGGCTGCAGGCGTCAAGCAGCAACTGCAGGCCGACGCTCAACGCCTTTCCGGCGTGCGGCTGCTGCCTGGCCGCTTCATGGTCATCCACCAAGCCATGGGCATGCCCGCGCAGCGCAGCGAGCCAGCGCGGCAATTTCTGAACGGTTTTGTCGAAGACGCCAAGCACTCGGGTTGGGTAGCGCAGGCCTTTGTGCGGCACCAGATCCAGGGTGCGGCGGTGGCCCCGCCGGGCTATCCCGCACACGACTGAGGGCCGCCAGGTCCGGTGATAAATTGGGGCTTGATCTTTCAACCCACCCCAAGAGACAGCCCGATGACCCCCCCAAAAACCGACCGCCTGCCCGAAATCCCGCGTGAACAAATGACCGAAGTACAACGTGCGGCGGTGGACGAACTCGTCAGCGGACCCAGAGGCAAACTCTCTGGCCCCTTTGTGCCTTTGATGCGCAGCCCCGAGTTGATGCGCCGTCTGCAAAAAGTGGGAGAGTACCTGCGCTACGACAACACCGTGGGTTTGCACAACTCGGAATTTGCCGTGCTGGTGGTGGCGCGCCACTGGTCACAGCCGGTGGAATGGCACATCCACAAGCCGATCGCCATGACAGCCGGGGTGAGCGAAGAGACTTGCGATGCGATTGCCCAAGGCCGCCGCCCACCGAACATGACGGCCGAAGAAACCGTGGTGTACGACTTTTTGCAAGAGTTGCTGCACAACCAATCGGTGAGCGACGTGACTTTTGCGGCTGCACAAAAGATGTTTGGCGACCAGGGCGTCATCGACATGACGGCGCACTGCGGCTACTACAGCTTGCTGGCCATGGTGATGAACACCACACGCAGAGACTTGCCAGACAACGCCGCACCGGGCATTGCGCCGTTTCCCCACTGAAGGCCTGAACGAGGCTTCGGGGCACGCTCAACCAAAGGCGTTGAGCGTTTGCCCCCCTGCTTGTACCGGGTGCGCATGCACCAACACCACGGCCATGACACAAGTCTCCGTGCCCCGGTTGATCCAGTTGTGCACCGTGCCGCGCTGCACCATGACGTCGCCGGCCTTGAGGTGGACTTCCTCGCCGGACTCGAGCTCCATGTCGATTTCGCCCGACATGACCACGATGTAATCGACCGAGTCGGTGCGGTGCACGCGCTGCTGCACACCGGGATGAAAGTCGAGGATGCGAAAGACCGTACCGTTCTCGATGACCGAAAATTTGCCCTCACGCCGGCCTGCGTCCACATGGCCGTTGTTGTTGGCCGGACTCGTGTCAGTGGTCCACACATTGCACACAAAGCCATTGGGGCGGCCTTGTCGGTAGTGGCTGCAGACTTCGTCGATTTCAACGATGGCTTTGCCTTGCTCGTCGTGAGCGGTCACGACGCGGCGAATGGTTGGGTTGATCGGGTTGGACATTCAATGGGCTCCTAGGAAAATCGGTTCAGTGGCCATCATGGCCTACGCGGCGCATGAAATCGGCCATGGCTGTCGCCAGAGTTTCTTCATGCGGGCCCCAAGCCGAAAAAGGCAGAGCGGGCACGTCTTCGTCCGTCACCGGCAGCTCAAACAGCTCGCTGCCAGGGATCAGGGCCGCCGCTTCCCGGCCGTGGCGGGACACATGGGTTTTGTCGTTGCCAGGCACCACCCAAGTGGGCACACGGATGGCCTGCAGGGCCTCGGTCGTCATGCCCAGCACCGGTTCACGCGGGCCTTGTAAAAAAACCGCGAGCCAGTGGCGCATGACAGCGGTGTATTGCCGGGGGTCCATGGCCATCAGTCGGTCGCGGTTTGCGGAATCGGTTGTGATGAGTTCTTGGTAAAAGGGCGTGGCACACACCGCAGCCATGCCGCCTTGCTCGGCCGCACGGATGAACTGGCCGTAATAGTTCTCGGGCAAGCGGCCCGCCGTGAAAGCGCCGCCCGTGATGCGCAGCAGCAGCAAGCCACGCACCGCGTTGGGGTGCCGCAAGCTGGTCAGCAAGGCCAGTCGCGCCCCTGAAGAGCCGCCTCCAAAAAACGCAGGAACCGCGTTCAGGTGCTGCATGAGCAGCACCCAGTCGTCGGCCCAGATGTCTTCTTCCCCCCGCTCCCCTTCGATCAACACCTGCGAAGCCCCGGTGTTGCGCCGGTCGTGCAGCACCACCCGAAAACCCCGGGCCGCGATGCGGCGCGCCAAGGGCAAAAATTCAGCTCCGCTGCGCCGACCACCCGACACCAGCGCCAGCCAAGGGCCTTGCTCGCCCACAACTTCGTAATGCAGGCGCACGCCTTCGGTGTTGACAAAGTCCACGGCTCAATCCAGCAACATGGGCAAGCGCCAGCCGATGGCCGATGCCAATGCGTGGGCCACCTGCAACAAATGGTCCTCACCGTGCATGGCAGCGCCGATTTGCAAAGCCATGGGCAAGCCCTGGGTCGACACGCCCATGGGGCAGGTCAAAGCGGGGTGCCCGGTCAAACTGAACAGTCGGTTGCAGGCACTGCGCTGCGCAGTAGGGTTAGCCATCAGGGCTTGCAAGGTTTCAGGCAAGGCTTCTCGGCCTGGCCACATCAGCACGTCCACCTGCTCAGCCAATAAAGCGCTGACCTGCTGTTGCCACCCCTCGGCCTGCACGCGAGCCGCGTGGTATTCGTTCAATCTCAGCTGCGCTGCACCCGTCAGTTTTTGGCGCAAGCCCTGCCCGAGCTGGTCCGGGTGGTCGCGCCAAATGTGCTGCAGTTGCTGAAACGCTTCATAGGCAATCAGGGTGTTGGCCGCCTGCACCACGGCGGGCGGCGGTGGCCAATCCTTCGTCTCCACAATGACCACCTGCGAACCTTCGGCTTGCAGTTTTTGCAAAGTCTCATCGAAGCACGCCTGAATCTGTGGGTCGTGCGTGGCTTGGCCGTTCTCGGCGCTGCGCCACAAGCCCGCAGGCACACCAATGCGCAGGCCCCGGAGCACCGAACGCTGCACATCAGCGGTGCACGCGGTGGCCACATCGCTGCCGTGCCAAGCGTCCCAGATCAGGGCCTGGTCCAGCGCGGTGCGGGTCAAAAATCCGGCGACATCCAGGCTGGGGGCCAGAGCGATCACGCCCGACATGGGGTAAGCATGGCGCGTGGGCTTGAGCCCCACCACACCACAAGCGGCCGCCGGGTGGCGGATCGAACCGCCGGTGTCGGTGCCGGTGGCCGCCAGGCACAAAGCTGCCGCCACGGCTGCGCCTGAGCCGCTGCTGGAACTGCCCGGCATGTGCGCCAGATGCCAGGGATTGCGCGCAGGTGGAAACAAGTCGTCTTCTGAGGGCGAACCAAAGGCAAATTCATGGCACGCCGTTTTGCCCAGACTGATGGCGCCCAAGCGCTCCAGCCCCGTCACCAATGTGGCGCTGACCTTGGGCACCCAGTCCTGCAAATGCCGCGAATGCCCGGTGGTGCGCACGCCTTGCGTGAGGTACACATCCTTGTGCGCCATGGGAATGCCATGCAAAGGCCCTCGGTATTGGCCTTGTGCGATTTCGCGGGTGGCCTGGTGCGCCGCTTGCAAGGCGGCATCCAGCGTTGGGGTGACGAAGGCGTTCACTTGCCCGTCCAGTCGCTCGATCCGGTCGATGCAGACCTGCACCAGCTGAACCGGCGTGATGGTCTTTTGCCGAATCAGGGCACTGGCTTGCGCCAAAGACAGCGCATGCAGCGGCGTGTCTGCATGCGCGTCAGCTGAAGGGTCCATAGGCGCCTGAAGGGTCATGCCTCAAGGCGCTGGCAGTGGGTTGGCTTGCTGAAACCATTGGCTGATTTGAGAGCCATTCCAGAACACCACGCCGGGCTGGCTGGCCAGAAACTCCAGCATCATTTCAAAGTACTCGATGCGGTGGGCAGCGCCCGAAATGTAGGGATGCACCCCAAACGCCATGATGCGGGCACTGTGCGCCGACTCGGCATACAGCCGCTTGAACGCGTCTTTGGTGCGCAGCAACATCGCATCCGAACGCTCGTGCGAGGTGAGCATGATGTTGATGTCGTTGAGCTCGATGGTGTAGGGCACCGACACCAAAGGTCCATGTTTGGTGTGCACGTATTGCGGCTGGTCATCGAGCACCCAGTCGCCAAACCAGGACATGCCCAGCTCCTTGATGAGGTCGGGCGTCTCCAAGGTCTGGCTGCGGCCCGGGCCCAGCCAGCCTTGCGGGCGCTGGCCAGTGAAGCGGGTCAGCACGTCCAGCGTCTGCTGCATCATGGCCCGCTCGTCCGGGATTTTCTGGATCGGAATTTGCTCGTAGCAATGCGCCATGAATTCCCAGCCCGCATCCAGCGCAGCTTGCGTCACGCGGGGGCGTGTTTCGCAGACTTTGGCATTGATGGACAGGGTCGGTCGGATACCTGCATTTTTGAAAGCGTCCATGAGGCGCCACACACCCACCCGCATCCCGTATTCATGCCAAGTCCAGTTGGGCACATCGGGCACCGGGGCTTGTCCGCCGGGTGGCGGCGAGACCATGCGGGGCATGGGCCGCGAGATGTCCCACTGTTCGATGTTGACCACCGGCCACACCACCAGCCGCACGCCTTCGGGCAAGCGCAGTGGAGGCCTGTCGCCGATGGCAGAAAAAGGCAGGCGGTCCTCAGGGCGCAACACCCCGTTGTTCAACTCAAAACTCATCAGTTCACTCCACCAGGAATCGAAGCGGCAATTTGGCGCAGCTTGGCGGTTTCGGTGCGGATTTCCTGCACCATTTGCTCAGGCGTGCTGCCCACCAGACTCATGCCCATGCCGTTGAGTCTGCGCTGCACGTCCGGATCGGCCAATGCGGTTTTCACCGAAGCGTTCAAACGCGCCTGGATGTCAGCGGGCAGGCCTTTGGGTGCAAAAATCCCCACCCAATAGGTCAGGTCATAACCGGTTAAACCGCCTTCGCTGAGCGTAGGCATGTCCGGGTATCGCGGATCGCGCACCGAGCTGGTGGTGCCCAACAGACGGACTTTGCCTGCATCGATTTGCGGTTTGGCGGCACCATCAAAAATGACTTGGCACACCCCCGCCAGCACATCCTGCATGCCGGGGCCAGAGCCTTTGTAGGGCACATGCACCATGTCGACTTTGCCCATGGCATTGAACAACTCACCCGCAAAATGCAGACCGCTGCCCATCCCCGAAGTGGCGTAGTTGATCTTGCCCTTGTTTTTAGGGTCGCGGGCATAGGCCAAAAATTCCGGCAAGGTTTTGGCGGGCACCGTGGGGTTGACCACCATCAGCAAACCGTATTTGCCCACCAACGAAATCGGCGTGAAGTCGCTCACTGGGTCATAAGACAGCGACTTTTCGACCACCGCCATGTAGGTCTTGGTGCCGTTGGTGGTCATCAGCAACTGATAACCATCGGGGGCCATTTTGGTCACCGCCTCGCTGCCAATGCGGCCACCGCCGCCAGCACGGTTTTCGATGACGATGTTTTGACCCAGGTTGCGCGACATGGCCTCGGCAATGATGCGGCTGGCCTGGTCCGAGAAACCGCCTGCGGCATACGGCACGATGGCCTTGATGGGCCGCTGCGGGTAGGTTTGCGCCTGAGCTGGGGCGATAGCGGCGCTGACTAACAGGCCGCAGCCCAACCAGGTCAGGAGTTTGCGTTTGGATACCGTCATTGGAATGACCCCTTTCGGATGTCTCGTGGTGGGTTAGAGGTTTCGGGGGTTTCAACGGCCCCGTGCTGCACAACAAAAATAAGTATGCGTGCCCGTTTTTGGCTTGGCAATCGGGAGATCCCGCTTTGACACACCCAACCGGAGTTGTCGCTCCAATATTCCGAATCGTGGAATACTTTGTCTTTTTGACCCACTGAAGACTCCCTGGCGCTCAGCTGTAGAGCCCCTAAATGCCATGAACCCTTCCCCGAAAAACGAAGGCGCGCAAAGCATCGCGCGCGCCGCCTTGCTGCTGCGAACCTTGTCCACTTTCGGCTCGCAGGGCGCGGCACTCATGCAAATCAGCACCCTGACCCAATTGCCCAAGGCCACCGTGCACCGCATCCTCTCAGCCATGCTGGAAGAACACCTGGTTGAGCGCCCCTGGGGCACACGCCACTACCGGCTCGGCCCTGAGGTTTATGCCTTGGGCATGTCGGTCCTGGACGTGAACGACATCAAAAGCATTGCTCAACCATCGTTTGAACGCTTGGCCCAAGCCACAGGTGAAACGGTGTACCTGGGGATACGCTGTGGCTACGATGCCGTGTGCTTGGACAAGCGCCAGGGCCACTTGCCGCAAAACGCCGAAATCCTGCAGGTGCACAACCGCTGGCCCATGGGCATTGGCTCTTTCAGTCTGGCCATCCTGTCATTTTTGCCCGACAACGAGATCGCCGACATCCTGGCCTTCCACCGCCTGCGCAGCGGCCAGGACAAGGCCTTCAGCAAAATGTCCAGTGGTATCCAGAAGACACGCAAAAACGGCTACGCCCTGACCAAAACACGTTCCGGACGCGGCATATCGGGCATTGCCGTGCCCGTTTTTGACCGGCGCCGTTACCCGATTGCCTCCTTGTGCGCCGTGTCCACGCTCGAGCGCATGTCGGGCAGCTACCTCAGCGACCTGGCCAGCACCCTGACCCACGAGGCCGACATCATGTCGGCGCAATACGAGTTGGCCCGCATGAACCCGCCCCAAGCCGAAACCTGGCGCACGGCCATCAAGGACCCGCAAAGCCCGCGCATCGCATTCTGAGTATGAGCGGCTTCACCCTTGCACATAACGCTGCAGACACAGCCATCGACACAGGCCCGAAATTCCACCAGTTGGAATTTTGAGCTTGGTCAATTCACACGGCCCTCCTAGAATCTGACCACGATCACCAACGATGGAAACTGTGTATGCAAAAGCTTGTCCGATTTCTCAAATGGAGCGTGCTGGCACCTTTGGGCCTTTTCTTGGGTCTGGCCAGCGCCCAGGGCTTTCCCAACAAGCCGATCAAGATCGTCGTGCCCTTCGGGCCTGGCGGTTCGGGTGACATCACGGCACGCGCTTTTGGCCAATACCTGGAAGCGCAGTTCAAGCAAGGCGTGGTGATTGAAAACCGCGCCGGCGCCAACGGCATTTTGGGCACCGAGGCGGTCAAGAACGCGCCCGCCGATGGCTATACCCTGCTGCTGACCACCAACACCACACTGGCGGCCAACCTGAGCCTGTACAAAAAAGTGCCCTACGACCCCCTGAAAGACTTTGAACACCTGGGGCAGTTCGGCACAGCCGCGTCGGTGGCGATGGTCAGCAAAGACTCGGGCATCCGCACACCCGCCGAGCTGACGGCTTATGCCAAAGCCAATCCGGGCAAGGTGTTTTTTGGCCACTACAACTCGGCCTCGCAAATGACCGCTGAAATGTTCAAGGTCAAAACCGGCGCGCCCATGACCGGCATTCCCTACAAAAGCATCGGCTCGGCCCTGCAAGACTTCTACGGTGGCCAGTTGCAGGTGCTGTTTCTGGAATACCTGCCCGCCATGGCCCACATCGACAACCCCAAAGCCACCGCGATTGGCGTGACCGGGGCCACCCGCTTCAAGCCTTGGCCCAATGTGCCCGCCATTGGCGAGACTTATCCCGGCTATGAGCTGGGCTTCTTTTTGGGGCTGGCGGCCCCTGCAGGCACCCCGCCCGACGTGGTACGCAGACTGGACGGGGCCATCAGCTCTGCCCTGAAAGATGAGGCCTTTCTGGCGCGTTTGGCGCAATTAGGCTTGGAGCCTTCCAAGGTATCCAAGGCCGATTACCCTCGCTTCATTCAAAGCGAAGTCACCCGCTGGGCACAGGTCATCAAAGACGCTGGCATCAAGCCTGAGTGAGTCTTCATTTTCCAAAAAATCAACAACTGGACCCACCATGCGCCTAGGCTACTTCACCATGCCCCTGCACCCCTTCGAGCGGGACACCACAGAGACCTTGCATGAGGACCGGCAGACCATCATCCTGGCCGACAAGCTGGGGTTTTACGACGCGTT
>CAJBLW010000431.1 GCA_903953985.1 uncultured Burkholderiales bacterium | reverse complement strand
GGCTTTGGCTGGTGAAGTGGGTGTCGACATCTACAACCTGATCAAGTACCAGCGTTCCAACCAGAACACCAACATCCACCAGCGCCCCATCGTCAAGCGAGGCGACAAGCTGGCCAAGGGTGACGTGATTGCCGACGGCGCATCGACCGACCTTGGAGAAATCGCCATCGGTCAGAACATGCTGATTGCTTTCATGCCTTGGAACGGCTACAACTTCGAAGACTCGATCTTGATCTCTGAGCGTGTGGTGTCGGAAGACCGCTATACCTCGATCCACATCGAAGAACTCGTGGTCATGGCCCGTGATACCAAGTTGGGTGCCGAAGAAATTTCGCGCGACATTCCCAACCTGTCTGAGCAACAACTGGGCCGTTTGGACGATTCCGGCATCATCTACGTGGGTGCAGAAGTGCAGCCTGGCGATGTGCTGGTGGGCAAAGTGACCCCTAAAGGCGAGACCACCCTCACGCCTGAAGAGAAACTGCTGCGCGCCATCTTCGGGGAAAAAGCCAGCGATGTGAAAGACACCTCACTGCGCGTGGACCAAGGTTCGCAAGGAACGGTGATCGATGTTCAAGTCTTCACCCGTGAAGGCATCGTGCGAGACAAGCGCGCGCAGCAGATCATCGACGATGAACTTAAGCGTTTCCGTCTGGACCTGAACGACCAGCTGCGCATTGTGGAAGCTGATGCGTTTGACCGTATCGAAAAGTTGCTGATTGGCCGTGTGGCCAATGGTGGCCCGCAAAAGCTGGCCAAAGGCACGAAGATCGACAAGGCGTATATGGAGTCAGTGGACAAGTTCCATTGGTTCGACATTCGCCCGGCCGAAGACGATGTGGCCATGCAACTCGAGTCCATCAAGAACTCTCTGGAGCAAACCCGTCACAGTTTCGACTTGTCATTTGAAGAAAAACGCAAGAAGCTCACGCAAGGCGATGAACTGCCAGCAGGCGTGCTCAAGATGGTCAAGGTCTACTTGGCCGTTAAGCGTCGTTTGCAGCCTGGTGACAAGATGGCCGGTCGCCACGGCAACAAAGGTGTGGTCTCCAAGATCGTGCCGGTCGAAGACATGCCATTTATGGCCGACGGCACACCCGCCGACATCGTGCTCAACCCGCTGGGCGTGCCTTCTCGCATGAACGTGGGTCAGGTGCTCGAAGTCCACCTGGGCTGGGCTGGTAAAGGTATTGGCCAACGCATTGGCAATATGCTGCAAGCCGAAACCCAGCGCATGGAAAAGATTGCCGATCTGCGCAAGCTGTTCGAGCAGCTCTACAACAGCATGGGCCGCAAAGAAGACTTGTCGCAGCTGAGTGATGACGAAGTGCTGGACATGGCGGGTAACCTTAAAGCAGGTTTCCCGTTCGCCACGCCCGTGTTTGACGGTGCTGCCGAAGAAGAAATTCGTGCCATGCTGCACCTGGCGTACCCAGAAGACTTGGCCAAGGCCAAGGGTCTGACCGCCACTCGCACACAAGCCAACTTGTTCGACGGCCGCACAGGCGACGCCTTTGACCGCCCCACAACCATTGGCTACATGCACTTCTTGAAGCTGCACCACTTGGTGGACGACAAGATGCACGCCCGTTCGACCGGTCCGTACAGCTTGGTCACGCAGCAGCCGCTGGGTGGTAAAGCGCAGTTCGGTGGACAGCGTTTCGGTGAGATGGAAGTGTGGGCTCTGGAAGCCTATGGCGCCTCTTACGTTCTGCAAGAGATGCTCACCGTGAAGTCCGACGACGTGCAAGGCCGTACCAAGGTGTACGAAAGCATCGTTAAAGGCGAGCACTCTATCGAAGCGGGTATGCCCGAGTCGTTCAACGTGCTGGTCAAGGAAATCCGTTCGCTGGGCCTTGACATCGAGCTCGAGCGTTCTTAAATCACAGGCAAAGGATTCAAATCATGAAATCACTACTCGACCTGTTCAAGCAGTTCACGCCCGATGACCATTTCGATGCGATCCGCATTGGCTTGGCATCGCCAGAGAAGATCCGCTCATGGTCTTTCGGTGAAGTGAAAAAACCCGAAACCATCAACTACCGCACCTTCAAGCCCGAGCGCGATGGTCTGTTTTGCGCCAAAATTTTTGGCCCCATCAAAGACTACGAATGCTTGTGCGGCAAGTACAAACGCCTCAAGCACCGCGGTGTGATCTGCGAGAAGTGCGGCGTTGAAGTCACCCAGACCAAAGTACGTCGCGAGCGCATGGGCCACATCGATCTGGCCGCACCTTGCGCCCACATCTGGTTTCTCAAGTCATTGCCATCGCGTTTGGGCCTGGTGCTCGACATGACGCTGCGCGACATTGAACGCGTGCTGTACTTTGAAGCCTATGTGGTGACCGATCCCGGCATGACCCCGCTGAAGAAATTTGGCATCATGACCGAAGACGACTACGACGCCAAGATCAAGGAATATGGAGACGAATTCACTGCCAAGATGGGTGCTGAAGGCATCAAGGAATTGCTGCATGGCATCGACATCGAAAGTGAAATTGAGCGACTGCGCGGTGACCTGACAGGTTCAGAACTCAAGGTCAAAAAGAATTCCAAGCGTCTCAAGGTACTGGAAGCCTTCAAGAAATCGGGCATCAAGCCCGAGTGGATGGTGCTGGAAGTGCTGCCTGTGCTGCCACCGGACTTGCGTCCCTTGGTGCCGCTCGATGGCGGCCGCTTTGCGACCTCCGACCTGAACGACCTGTACCGCCGCGTCATCAACCGCAACAGCCGTCTGCGCCGTTTGCTGGAGTTGAAGGCCCCCGAGATCATCGCCCGCAACGAAAAGCGGATGCTGCAAGAAGCCGTGGACAGCTTGCTGGACAACGGCCGCCGCGGCAAAGCCATGACCGGTGCCAACAAGCGCGCCCTGAAGTCTTTGGCCGACATGATCAAAGGAAAGAGCGGTCGTTTCCGTCAAAACTTGCTGGGCAAGCGCGTCGACTACTCCGGTCGTTCTGTCATCACCGTGGG
>CAJBLW010000430.1 GCA_903953985.1 uncultured Burkholderiales bacterium | reverse complement strand
AGTCCATGGTATCGGCAATTTGCAAGACTACTTGAACCGCAAGGCATGCAGGCCTGCGCGCTATAGTGCGAGGGTGAGCATCCAGACCGACGATTTTTCCCCCGCAGCCCTCCGTATGGTGTCCGCTGCCCCCGTATCTCCGCAAGAAGAGGCCATAGAGCGAGCGCTGCGCCCCAAGTTGCTTGACGAATACGTGGGCCAGGTCAAGGTTCGAGAGCAGCTGGAGATTTTCATCAGCGCGGCCAAGATGCGCGAAGAACCGTTGGACCATGTGCTGCTGTTTGGCCCCCCAGGTCTGGGCAAGACCACGCTGAGTCACATCATTGCTGCCGAGTTGGGTGTGAACCTGCGCCAGACCAGCGGCCCGGTGCTCGAAAAACCCAAAGATTTGGCGGCATTGCTCACCAATCTGGAGCGCAACGATGTGCTCTTCATTGACGAGATCCACCGCCTCTCGCCTGTGGTTGAAGAGATTTTGTACCCCGCGCTGGAGGATTACCAGATCGACATCATGATCGGCGAAGGTCCTGCAGCGCGGTCCATCAAACTGGACCTGCAGCCTTTCACGCTGGTGGGTGCGACCACACGGGCGGGCATGCTGACCAACCCGCTGCGCGACCGCTTTGGTATTGTTTCTCGGCTGGAGTTTTACACGCCCGAAGAGCTGACCCGCATCGTGACCCGCAGCGCCGGGCTGCTCAAGGCCCCAATTGACCCCGAAGGCTCGTTCGAGATCGCTCGCCGCTCGCGCGGCACGCCGCGCATTGCCAACCGACTGCTGCGCCGGGTGCGCGACTATGCTGACGTCAAAGGTGACGGCACCATCCACAAGGCCATCGCCCAAAAAGCCCTGGTCATGCTCGACGTCGACCCGGAAGGTTTTGACCTGATGGACCGCAAACTGCTGGAAGCCGTGATCCACCGCTTTGACGGCGGTCCGGTCGGTCTGGACAACATCGCGGCCAGCATCGGCGAAGAACGCGACACGATCGAGGACGTGATTGAGCCGTATCTGATTCAGCAAGGCTATTTGCAGCGCACGCCACGCGGGCGCATGGCTACGCTGGCCGCTTTCAAGCATTTGGGCGTCACGCCGCCCAAATCGTTTGGGGACAAGTTCTGAAGCCGTGTTTGCGCTTGCAGTCTGCTGGGGGTGTTGATCGGGCGGTCGGGTCTGGGGCTGAAACGATAATGCCAGTATGGAAACCAAATGGCTTGAAGATTTTGTAAGTTTGGCTGAAACGCGCAGTTTCAGCCGCTCCGCGCAACTGCGGCACGTCACGCAACCTGCGTTTTCCCGGCGCATCCAGTCCCTGGAGGCGTGGGCCGGGGCAGACTTGGTCGATCGCAGCTCTTACCCAACCCGGCTCACCCCTGCGGGTGAGACCTTGTATGCGCAGGCGCTGGAGATGCTTCAATCGCTGCAAAACACCCGGGCCATGCTGCGTGGGCACAATGCAGTGGGCCAGGACATCATCCAGTTTGCCGTGCCGCACACCTTGGCATTCACGTTTTTCCCACCTTGGGTGGCCAGTTTGCGCGAGACCTTTGGGCCCATCAAAAGCCGACTGATGGCGCTGAACGTGCACGATGCGGCCATGCGCCTGGTGGAGGGGGGCTGCGACGTGTTGATCGCTTACCACCACCCCTCGCAGCCCCTGCAAATTGACCCTGAGCGTTACGACATGGTGGTGTTGGGTCATGAGGTCATTGCACCCTATGTGCAAAGCAGGCCCGATGGTCGGGCGCTGTTCAGTTTGCCCGGCCATGCCACACGACCACTGCCTTATCTGGGTTATGCCCCCGGCGCCTATTTGGGAGGCGTGACTGACTGGATTTTGAAGCAGGCTGGCGTGCCGGTGCATCTGGAGCGCGTCTATGAGACCGACATGGCTGAGGGTCTGAAAGTGATGGCCCTGGAAGGCCATGGCATCGCGTTTTTGCCGCGCAGTGCGGTCAAGAAAGAAATTCAGGCCGGCACCCTGGTCGAGGTGAGCTTGCCCGACGGGCCGACTCTGGCGCTGAGCATGGAGGTGCGGGCCTATCGCGAAAAATCAGGGGCCAAGCCCTGTTTCAACAGCTCAGCCCATCAGTTGTGGCTGCACTTGACCCAGAGCACTTCATCGGTGCACTCCT
>CAJBLW010000429.1 GCA_903953985.1 uncultured Burkholderiales bacterium | reverse complement strand
GCTCGTCAAAGCCCCGCGACGCTGCTTGGGTGAAGTTGACCACGCCCGGGAAACGGGCCTGGCGCAGTTGGGCAACCAAATCTCGGCTTTCGGCGTTGTCTGTGCCCAGGGGTTTTTCCATGAACACGCCCTGCCCGGCTGCTGCGGCCTGCAAGGCGTAGGTTTTGCGGGGGCCTGGCGGGCAGGCCAGGTACACCACATCCGCTCCGGCCATGGCGGCTTGCGCGTGGGCTGCGACGTGCACACCTGGGGCCATCTCCAGCGTTTTGGCCACCGATGCAGGCGAAGGGTCCCAAACGCCGCACACCTCAAAGGCGGGATGCTGCAAAGCGTTTTCCATCATGCGGCGGCCCATGATGCCCAGCCCGATGATGGCGATTTTGTGTGTCATGTCTGTCTCCTGAAAGGGTTTCAAGCTTAACCATTTCGCACTAGCAAGGCAGTCCTTTATGCGCAGGTAGAGGCGTTGCCACAGGTGACTGCCGGGCCCTCGCGACCGTGCTAGGGTTGTTTTTTCATTTTTCTCAAGTCAACACCATGTCGAACAAAGTCAATGTATCGCGAACCCATCGTCGCCAAGTCGTGTTGGGTCTTGTGCTGGGGGCCGCTTCGGCCTTCACCACAGGACAAGCCTTGGCGCAGGACTTTCCACCCAAAAAAACCATCAGCATGGTCGTGGGCTTTGTGCCAGGCGGGGCAGCTGACACGGGTGCCCGCATCATTGCCAAAAAACTGGGCGAGAACTTAGGGGTTGCCGTCACGGTGGAGAACAAAGCCGGTGCTGGTGGCAACATTGCCCACCAATACACCGCAACCGGCCCAGCAGACGGCAGCGTGCTGTTGTTCGGCTCGGTCGGCCCGCTGAGCATTGCCCCCAACATGATGAAGCTGCCTTATGACCCGGTAAAGGACTTGGCCCCTTTGACCATGGCGGTGAACTTTCCCAATGTGCTGGTGGTCCACTCCGGCACCGGAATCAAGAGTTTTGCTGAATTCATTGCCGCCGCCAAAAAAGACCCCGGCAAACTGGACTTTGCCTCCACCGGCCCTGGTTCGGCATCCCACTTGGCGGGTGAGTTGCTCAACGACATGGCCAAAATCGACACCTTGCATGTGCCCTACAAAGGCGGTGCGGCGGCACTGCAGGACCTGCTGGGCGGGCGGGTCGCGGCTTGGTATGCCACTTATGCCACAGCAGCGCCGCACATTGAAGCGGGCAAAGTGGTGCCCCTGGCCAGCACTGGCACGCAGCGCCTTGGCGGATTGCCCCAGGTACCCACCATTGCCGAGTCGGGCTACCCCGGCTTCAGTGCCACCAACTGGTATGCCTTTGTGGCTTCGTCCAAAGTCCCGGCGCCTGTCCTGGACCGCTGGAATGCCGAATTGGTGAAAGTACTTTCTGCACCCGATGTGGTCGAGCAACTCAACAAACATGGTCTGACCCCCATGCCGGGCTCTCGCGACGATTTGGCCCGCTACGTGGCCAAAGAAACGGCCACCTGGGGTCGAATCATCCGCGAGCGCAAAATTACCGGCCAATGAGTGGGCTGTGAAGCAGTCAAGAGGTCTTTCCAAATTGAGGAACATTGGTTGCACATAACCCGATTCAATTGGTTAAAATACTAAAATCATGGAAAAAACCAATACCCCCTTTGCTTCAGCTTACCTGCGCTTTTTACAATTGGCGCGAGTTGTTCAGGCCTTGCCTGATGGCCTGGAGATGGATGCCAACGAAAAGGCTTTGCTTCAAGCCGTTGTTTTGCGTTGGTACGAAAATGAGCCCATGACCGTGCGCGAAGCCATTGGCCTGGTCGATTTGGGCTCACCTGCCACGCTGCACAAACGCATTACCCGATTGCGCGACAAGGACATGCTGAGCACCCTGAACCTCGAAGGTGATCGGCGCGCCAAGTTCCTGATCCCTACCCAACGCACGCTGGATTACTTCAGTCACCTGGGTGAATCCATGCAGCAAGCCCATCAAAAAACGGTTGCATGACCCGCAGCATTCATCACCTCATTGAGCAAACAGCGCTGGTTTTGACCAGCGCTTTTTTGTTTGTACTGTTTTTTGAACTGAACGGCTGGGTCTTTTCTAATTTCGCTTACAGCGAAGGCATCAGTTGGGTCTTTTTACCTGCGGGCTTTCGGGTGATTTTGGTATTGGTCTTGGGTTTACCCGGGGCTCTGGGTCTGGTGCTGGGCTGCTGGTTCATCGACAGCGCGCTTTTTTCGGTTGACACTTGGTTGTTGCCTTTTTTAAATGGCCTCGTGTCCGGCTTGACGCCTTGGCTGGTGATGAAGTACCTGCAGCACAAAGAGCTGTTGGCGCCTCAAATCATGTCCATGACTGCCCAACGTTTGCTGCAAATGACCTTGATCTTTTCTGCGGCCAGTGCCATCAGCCATCAGTTGCTCTGGTGGTTGTTCGAAAGGCAAGATGCCAATATCTTGGTCGACGTTTGGCCAATGTTCATTGGCAACGCCTTGGGGGCCTTGTTGATGCTTTACGGCTTCAAATTTGCCTTGGATCGGATCCGGCCGAACAGGTCAACCCCGACCGACTGAGTTTTAGGCGCTCAATCGCTGGGCGATAAAAACAGCGCCTGCAAATCGCTCAAAAAGTCAAAGCCCCGATCTGTTGGCCAGACTCGGTGCAGGTCACGCTCAATCAAGCCTTTTTTCTCGGCCTGGGTCAGTCCTTTTTGGATGCTGGTCATGGCCAAGCCCGTGCGGTCCACAAAGTCGGCCAAATCAAACCCATCGCGCAAACGCAGTGCGTTGAGCATGAATTCAAACGGCAACTCCTGGCGTGACACCTCGGTGCTTTGCGTCACAGGCTCACCCTTCATGGCTTGCTGCATGTAGAGCGCCGGTTCACGGTAACGCACCTGCCGCAGCACACGGTGGGCAAAACTGAGCTTGCTGTGTGCGCCCGCGCCAAGGCCCAAGTAGTCGCCAAACTGCCAATAGTTCAGGTTGTGGGCACACTGATGGCCAGCCTTGGCATAGGCCGACACCTCGTAGCGGTTCAGCCCTGCCAAACCGGTCAACTCTGTGATGCGGTCCATCATCTCGTAGGCCAAATCCTCTTCTGGCAAGACCGGGGGGAACTTGGCAAAAACCGTATTGGGCTCGATCGTCAGATGGTAAATCGAGATGTGCGGCGGCGCAAAAGCCAGCGCGGTCTGGATATCTTGCGTGAGGCCCTCAAGTGTCTGGCCCGGCAAGGCATACATCAGGTCGAGGTTGAAGGTGTCAAACACGTGCGCGGCCTCGGTCACCGCCGCCAGCGCTTGGTCCCGGTCGTGCACACGGCCCAGCGATTTCAGGTGCTCGTTGTCAAAACTCTGCACGCCAATCGACAAACGGGTGATGCCGGCTTGGTGGAAGGCCTTGAAGCGGTCTTTTTCAAAAGTACCGGGGTTGGCTTCCATGGTAATTTCGGCATCAGGTGCCAGGCGCACGCGGGCACGGATGCCCGAGATCAAACGGTCAATCGCTTCAGGCGAAAACAAACTGGGCGTGCCCCCGCCCAAAAACACGGTCTGGATGCTGCGGCCCCAAAACAGGGGCAAGCTGGCTTCCAGGTCGGCAAAGAGTGCGTTGATGTAGGCGTCTTGCGTCGACACCGGGTCAGCGCCTTCGCGAAATTCATGCGAGTTGAAGTCGCAATACGGACATTTTTTGATGCACCAGGGCAGGTGCACATACAGCGACAGGGGCGGCAGGCTGCTGAGTTGCAGCACGCCTGGGCGCATGGCGTGCACCGGGTCCATCATCGGGTTCATGGCGCCGCGCTGTCCAGCCAACGTTCGCGCATCAATGCCAGCATGGCTTGCGCAGCACGTCCCCGGTGGCTGTGGGCATTTTTGACTTCGGGTGGCAACTCGGCAAAGGTCTTGCCAAACGCAGGCAAGTACATCACCGGGTCAAAGCCAAAACCGTTTGTGCCGCGGCGCTCGGGCGTGATCTGCACCACCACCCTTCCCACCGCGATCAGCGGCTCTGGATCGTCGGCGCTGCGCAGCGCCACCAAAGTGCTGACCATGGCGGCGCGGCGCTGTTCGGCACCTTGGATGCCTTGCATTTGTTCCAGCAAAGCAGTCACGTTGGTGTCGTCTCCCTTGGGGTAGCCAAAACGGGTGGCGTAGTAGGCCGTGTCCACGCCGGGCTGGCCGCCGAAAGCATCCACGCACAGGCCTGCGTCATCGGCCAGCGCGGGCATGCCGCTCAGGTGCGCGGCGTGTCGGGCTTTGGCCAAGGCGTTTTCTACAAAGGTCTTGAATGGCTCGGCGGCCTCGGGGATGTTCAGGTCGGACTGACGCACCAGGGTCATGTTCAGCGGTGCCAACAGCGTTTGCAGCTCGGCCAGTTTGCCCGTGTTGTTGGAGGCGAGAACGATATTCATGGACGGTTTTTGCAAAACTTCAGGCGCTGAAAGTCAATGTTTGGGGCTCGTCGTGCGCTTGCTTTTGCAACTGCACCAACTGGGCGATGCCCTTTTCGGCCAACGCCAACATGCCATCCATCTCGACGCGGGTAAAAGCCACACCTTCGGCTGTGCCCTGCACTTCCACAAAGTTGCCCGCACCGGTCATGACCACATTCATGTCGGTGTCGCAAGACGAGTCTTCGGGGTAGTCCAAGTCCAGCAAGGCGGTTCCGTTTTTCAGGCCCACCGAGATGGCGGCCACGCGGTCGAGGATGGGGGATTCGGTCAATTTGCCGGTAGCCATCAACCAATTCACCGCATCTTGCGCCGCCACAAAAGCGCCCGTGATGCTGGCGGTTCGCGTGCCACCATCGGCCTGCAGCACATCGCAGTCGAGGTGTATGGTGCGTTCGCCCAGTTTTTTCAAGTCAAACACGGCGCGCAGCGAGCGGCCGATCAGGCGCTGGATTTCTTGCGTACGGCCGCTTTGCTTGCCGCGTGCGGCTTCGCGGTCGCCCCGGGTGTGGGTGGCGCGGGGCAGCATGCCGTATTCGGCCGTGACCCAGCCTTCGCCGCTGCCTTTTTTGTGGCCTGGAACTTTTTCTTCGACCGAAGCGGTGCACAGCACGCGGGTCTGGCCAAACTCGATCAGCACCGAGCCTTCGGCATGGATGGTGTAGCTGCGAGTGATGCGCACAGCGCGCAAAGCGTCGGCAGCGCGGCCGGAGCGAACAGAGGTGGATGTCATGGGTGTGTCTTTTGCGAGTGGTGTGATGCTGGCGTCGGCAAGCGGTGTGGGCGAGTTTGCGATAATGCCCTGTTTCATGCATTGCCAAGCCTTTGAAGGGCTTGGGTATAGGCAATTGCCCCAAGCCGGTGTTCGGCCTGCGGCGCGAAGGAACCAGTTCAATGTCAGTTTACAGTATGACCGGCTACGCCAGCGTGCAGCACAGCCCGCTGGCCGCAGACGGCGAAGCCCCCGCCAGCGCGGCCCCGACCGCACGCCTGGGGCTTGAAATCCGTTCGGTCAACAGCCGCTTCCTCGACCTGAGTTTTCGCCTGCCCGAAGAGCTGCGCCAGCTCGAACCCGGTCTGCGCGAACTGATCACCCGACAGATCAAACGCGGCAAAGTTGAAGTGCGTGCCAGCCAGGACGCCGGCGATGGTGCCACCCTGCAAGCCCCCAACCACCAAGCCCTGCAAAAAATCGCGGCCTTACAAGAAAAAATACAAGATTGGTTACCCAGTGCCCGGTCGTTAAGCGTCGCCGATGTGCTGCGCATGAGCTCTGGAAGCTCGGGTCAGGCCGCACCCGACGAAGCGGCCTGGATGCAACTGGCCACCCAAGCCGTGGACGCCCTGCGCGAAGCCCGCGCCCGCGAGGGTGCGCGCCTGACCACGATGCTGCAAGGTCACATTGAACAGCTGCGCAGCCTGGCCGATCTGGCCGTGCCGCTGGTGCCACAACTCGTTGAACAGCAGCGCCAGCGTTTTCTGGAGCGCTGGAAAGACGCGATGGCCCTGGCCGATGGCAGCCACCTGCCTGAGGCCGCACAAGACCGGGCGCTGACCGAAGCCACCGCCTTTGCCATCCGCATCGATGTGGCCGAGGAACTGACCCGTCTGCGCTCCCACCTGGACGAACTCAGCCGCCTGCTCACCAAGGGCGGGGACATCGGCAAACGCCTGGACTTTCTGATTCAGGAACTGCACCGCGAAGCCAACACGCTGGGCTCCAAGTCTGCCGTGCTGGAGATGACACGCATCTCGGTGGACATGAAAGTGCTGATCGAGCAAATGCGCGAACAAGTCCAGAACATCGAATAAAGAGCCACAGCATGGATTACCCAGGAAACCTGTTTGTCGTGGCAGCCCCCAGTGGGGCTGGCAAATCGAGCTTGGTCAAGGCCTTGATGGAGCTGGACGCACGCGTTCAGCCCACCGTCTCGCACACCACCCGCGCCCCACGTGGCCAGGAAAAGCACGGCCGAGAATACTTTTTTGCTTCTGCACAAGAGTTTGATGCCATGGTGCTGGGCGATGCCTTTGTCGAATGGGCCCATGTGCATGGCCAGCGTTACGGCACCTCCAAAAAGATGATCGAAGAGCGCATGGCCCAAGGTGCAGACGTTATTTTGGAAATCGATTACCAGGGCGCGCTTCAGATCCAAAAGATGTACGCCAACGCGGTGCTGATCTTTATCTTGCCGCCCAGCTGGGAAGAGCTGCGCTCGCGCTTGGAGCGCCGGGGCGAGGACACCCCCGAGATCATCGAGCTGCGCCTTCAAAACGCCGCAGTGGAGATGGCGCAGGCCAAGGAGTTCGACTTCGTTATAATCAATGAAGTATTTGACCGCGCACTGTTTGACCTCAAAGCGGTGGTTCACGCCCAGCGTCTCAAGTACCACGTTCAACGCCGCGCCCGGCCTGACACCTTTCAAGCCCTCAAGACGGCTTGAATCCAGCACAGACATATTCAAGGAAAACTCATGGCCCGCATCACAGTTGAAGATTGCCTAGAAAAGATCCCCAACCGCTTTCAGTTGGTTTTGGCCGCCACTTACCGTGCCCGGATGCTGAGCCAGGGTCATACCCCCCGCATCGAGAGCAAGAACAAACCCGGCGTGACCGCCCTGCGAGAAATCGCCGCTGGCAAAGTCGGCATCGAAATGCTCAAGCGCGTGTCCTGAAACGCCGCCATCTGGCCTGGTCTGGCCTCCGCCAGTCCCGCCACCAGACCTGAAAACGCCCCTTCATGGGGCTTTTTTTTGGCTTTTTTCTAGCCAGCCAAGGCTTACGTTACATTGATGCCATGAGCGCCGTCGTTCCCAAAATCTCCAAAGCAAGCGCCAGTCGCCCCAAAGCGCTGGACCCGGCGGCTGCCAATGCGGCCGCCGCCAGCTTTGCCGTGCTGGAGGCGCAACTGGGTTACCTGAGCGAAACCGACACCGACATGGTGCGGCGGGCCTACAAATACGCCGACGAAGCCCACCTGGGCCAGATGCGTAAAAGTGGTGAACCCTACATCACCCACCCGATCGCGGTGGCCGGATTGTGCACCGAGTGGAAACTCGACGCCCAGGCCCTTGCCGCCGCCTTGCTGCACGATGCGATGGAAGACTGCGGCATCACCAAGATCGAGTTGATTGAGCGTTTTGGCTCGCCAGTGGCTGAGCTGGTCGATGGCCTGACCAAGCTGGACAAGCTCGAATTCAACACCCTTGAAGAGAACCAGGCCGAATCCTTTCGCAAG
>CAJBLW010000428.1 GCA_903953985.1 uncultured Burkholderiales bacterium | reverse complement strand
TTGTGGAAGACGCCTCTATCTCACCCGGCTTGCAACGTGAGTTAAGCCATTGGTCAAATTATTTTGACATCAGCTGCTGGCTCTCAATGCCCGAGGCTTTGTTGTCTTTCACGAACCAGTTACCGGACATCCTGATTGTTCAGATGTCGGCTCCCCTGCGACAGCAGTTGGCGACTGTCTCAGCGGTTGGCAATTTTCTAGAACGAGCGGAAAAGCCTTTTTCTGTCGTGTGCTTGAGTGGTGAGCACAAATGGAGCGCAGAGGCTCAAGAAGGTATGTCTTCCTCCATTCAACTGGTGACGCAGACGATGACTCGTGCGTGGCTCAATGCGTTTTTAATGGGTGCCAACGCTGCCAGCAAGTCACAAAAATCTCGAACCACTGAACCGCAATGGTGAACAGTTTCCTTGCGCCAGGAGTCTGAGCCATTGCAATTCCCCGGGTGATTGGCTGGGTCTGGTCTTGTGGGCAACGGCAATGGGCAAAACCGTCATTTGAAACAGATAATGACTGATTCAGTCTCTCAAAAAATCTGCCTATGCGCACCCCCTTCAACTACAAGCACTTGTATTACTTTTGGGTCGTGGCCAAAGAAGGTGGCATCACACGGGCCGCCGACAAGCTCGACATGGCGGTGCAAACCGTCAGCGCACAGGTTCGCGAATTGGAGCGCTCGCTGGGCTATGCACTGCTCAAACCTGCAGGCCGTGGGCTGGCCTTGACCGATGCAGGCCTCGCCGCCATGCAGCAAGCCGATCAGATTTTTCAGCTGGGTGAAAACCTGCCCGCCAAGGTGCGCGACGCGGTGAGCTCGCCCACCGTACGGCTGGCTGCCGGCATCTCAGACGGCCTGCCCAAACTCGTGGTGCGCCGCCTGATGCAACCCGTGATGGGTGAACCGCATTTGCGCTTGCTCTGCCATGAAGGCGAATTCGACGACCTGCTGGGCGATCTGGCTCTGCACCGCTTGGACGTGGTGTTGTCGGACCGACCTGCCCCAGGCAATGCCAACATCAAGCTCTACAACCATGCACTGGGCACTTCCCTCGTGTCTTGGTACGGCACCGCAGCACTGGTCAAATCGGCCAAAAAGAAATTCCCGGCCAGCCTGGCCGAAGTGCCGGTGTTGCTGCCCACTGGCCACACTGCCTTGCGCGTCCGACTGGACCATTGGTTTGAACAGCACGGCATCCGCCCCCGCATCGTGGGCGAATTCGAAGACAGCGCTTTGCTCAAGACCTTTGGCGAAAGCGGCATGGGCGTGTTCCCGGCCGCCGAGTGGGTGCACGACGAGTTGCTGGCGCACTACGACGTGCAGCGGCTGGGGCCCTGTGAAGGCGTGAAGGAAAATTTTTTCGCGATCGGTACCGAAAAGAAAGTGCAACACCCCCTGGTGCAACGGCTTTTGCTGGCCAGCGATGCGGCCGCTTGAAACGCCTCAGGTTCATACGCTGCAGTTTTTGACGTGAAAAAGCCTCCAAGGCTTGTGACCCCGGAGGCTTGTTCGGCAGTGCAACCCGTCAAGCTTTGGCCGAGCGCACACTCAACAACATGGTCGCAGCCAAGATACCGACCACCACACCCAGCGAGATGCCCACGGGGATCTTGAACACATCGATCAAGCACATCTTGGTGCCGATGAACACCAGGATCATGGCCAGGCCATAGTTGAGCAGGTGGAACTTGTTGGCCACTGCAGCCAACAAGAAGTACATGGCACGCAAGCCCAGGATCGCGAACACGTTGCTGGTCAGCACGATGAAGGGGTCCGAGGTGATCGCAAAAATCGCCGGGATCGAATCCACCGCAAAGATCACGTCGGTCAAAGCGATCAGGCAGATCACCATGAACAGCGGGGTGGCGATCTTCTTGCCGTTTTCCACCGTCCAGAATTTTTCACCGTCGTAGTTTTGACTGACGGGCAGCAGCTTGCGCAGCAATTTGAGCGCCGGGTTGTCGTCCAGATCTGGTTCCTTGCCTGCAGCCCACCACATCTTCACACCTGTGAGGATCAAAAAGGCCCCGAACACATACAGTACCCAGTGGAACTCGGCCAGCAACCAGCCCCCCACCAAAATCATCACCGTGCGCAACACGATCGCGCCGATGATGCCGATCATCAAAACGCGCTTTTGAAAATGGGTCGGCACGGCGAAGTAGGTGAAGATCATCAGAAAGACGAAGATGTTGTCCACCGCCAATGATTTTTCAATCAGGTAACCCGTCAGGAATTCCAACGACTTGATGTTCGCCAGCTCGACCGAGCCGGTGGTGTCCTTGATGGCCCACCAAAACAGGCCATTGAACAAAAAGCTCAAGGCGATCCATATCAGTGACCAGTTGAGCGCTTCTTTGACGCCGATGTCTTGGGCCCCTTGCTTTTTAAGCACCACAAAATCGACGAACAAAGACACCAACACAATGGCGACAAAAGTGGCCCACAACCAAAGGGGGGCAACGGTTTCCATAAAGACCTTTCAAATCAGGCAAGACACATTCAAAACACCGGTTCGACCCACCACGCGATCTTTAAGTCGGTGAACGGTTTGAAGTCTAGGGCAGAAGGCGCAATTTTTTGCTGAATCAGAAGGATTTATATTCCTAATAAAAGAGAGTGTGTCGCTGGAATTTTCTGTTGTAAGTGCCACTTTTTACGCATAAAAAAACCGCCAGACCCTTGCGGGTTCTGGCGGTTTGTTTCATGCAGCAGGGGCTGCAGGCTTTACTTCTTGTCGCTGAAGTAGCCCGAGGTCACTTTCCAGCGGCCGTCGGTGATTTGCGACATGCGTGAGGCGTTGCTGCCCAAGCGCTTGGTGGCGGTGAAGGTCATCTCGCCCGTGCCGAAAATATCGGGTGGGATCACCATGGTGTCCATGGCCTTGATGATGCTCTCGGTGGTCACATTGGCGCCGGATTTCTCCACCGCGCGCAAGAACGAGTCAATGGCGTTGTAGCCGTAGACCGAGAATACGGTTGGATCTTCGTTGAACTTGGTCTTGTACTTGTTGGCCCAGAAACGGATGGGCTGTGCAGCCTCGTCCAGATAGGGGTGCTGGGTCGACATGGTGGAATAAAAGCCATTCATAGCGGGGCCGCCCAACTTGTGGATCAGGTCGGTGTAGGACG
>CAJBLW010000427.1 GCA_903953985.1 uncultured Burkholderiales bacterium | reverse complement strand
CGCCGTGGTGCTGTGAGACTGGGTGGTGTTGCAGGCTTTTAAAAACTGCAGCAGCCAGGACCATTGAGCGGGGTCCCATTGCGGTCGGATTTTGAGGGCAGAGGAGGGCGAGAGCAGCAACTTGGGCAATTGGGCCCAAATGCTGGGGTCGGCCATGGGTTGAACGTAGGCGTAGCTCAGTTGAGCCCCGTTGCCGCCACTGGCGCCCTGGCCCGCTTCGGCCTGGTCAATGACCGTGACACGGTGGCCTCTTTGTGTGAGCGCGTAGGCCGTGCTCAGGCCCACAATTCCCGCGCCCATGACACACACATGCATTGACTGCCCCTTTGGCTGAAAGACGTCTCCCACCGCGTTGCTTAGGGGGATCGATATCAGAGTCTACCCTTGGGTCGTCATTTTCGGGGCGGCAAACGCGGCAAGATGTGATACACCTGCATTTGTGTTTTTTTCAACCGCTGAGAACTTGTAGACCAGCAAAAAAAAGGATTCATCATGAAGCGTCGTCAACTGTTGATGGTTTTGGGTCTGGCTGCGGCCATCTCTGCACCTGTGCAAGCACAACAATTTTTCCGCATCGGCACGGGCGGCACGGCGGGCACTTATTACCCGGTGGGCGGCATGATCGCCAACGCCGTTAGCCAGCCCGGCAAGATCGTGGCCACAGCCCAGGCCACCAATGGTTCCGTGGCCAACGTCAACGGCGTGGCCGGTGGCGCTTTGGAGTCCGGTTTTTCGCAGTCGGATGTGGCCACTTGGGCCTACACCGGCACGGGCGTGTACGAGGGCAAGCCCAAAGTCACCGACCTGCGCATGATTGCCAACCTGTACCCCGAGAGCATCCACTTGGTGGTCAAAAAGGGTTCCGGCATCAAGTCGGTGTCTGACCTCAAGGGCAAGCGCGTGGCGCTGGACGAGCCAGGTTCTGGCACCTTGGTCAATGCCCGCATTGTGTTGGCCGCTTATGGCGTGAAGGAAAGCGACATCAAGCCCGAGTACATCAAGCCCAACCAGGCCGGTGACAAGCTCAAAGACGGCGCACTCGATGCCTTCTTCTTTGTGGGCGGCGCACCGGCTGGCGCGATTGCCGAATTGGCATCGAGCGGCACCGGCATCGAGCTGGTGTCTTTGGCAGGCCCCCAGGCCGATGCCCTGCGCAAGGCCAACCCATATTTGGCCGTGGACACGATCGCTGCAGGCACCTACAAAGACGTGCCCGCTGTGCAGACCATGGCCATGGGTGCCCAGTGGGTGACCAGCGCCAAGGCCGATACCGAAACCGTGTACCAGATCACCAAGGCGCTGTATGGCAAAGCCGCTCAGGACACCCTGGCTGCAGGCCACGCCAAAGGCAAGTTCATCACCAAAGAGAACGCGGTCAAGGGTGTGGGCATTCCATTCCACCCCGGTGCTGAGAAGTTCTACAAGGAAGCCGGTCTGCTCAAGTGATGCGGGTCGCACCCAACCCTTTGTAGGAGCCCACCCCGTGGGCGGTGATATTTGAACAGGGCGCCACGGCGCCCTGTGTTGTGAACGAGGCAGCCAATTGCCTTGTGTTTTGAAGGACAGGTATGGCTGAAGCCCTCGAGCGCAGTGTGCAAAATTTGCAGGAACTGGAAGAAAAGTTTGACCCCGAAATGCGCTTTCGGCCCACGCTGCCGCCCGCCACGGTGATCGTGAAATGGCTGCTTATCATTTTGTCGGGTTTCCATTTCTACACGGCCGGTTTTGGCCTGCTGCGCGAGACCACACACCGGGGTGTGCACCTGGCCTTTGT
>CAJBLW010000426.1 GCA_903953985.1 uncultured Burkholderiales bacterium | reverse complement strand
TCGCTGTGCCGATCGGATCCACCGCGCACTTCTCGCTGATGGGCGCATTGAAGATGTACAACTTGACAGAGAAAGACGTGACGGTCGTCGGCATGTCGCCCGCTGAAATCGCAGCGGCCTGGGCTCAAAACGCGGTGGACGCAGCGTTCGTCTGGTATCCGGTCCAAGCCAAGATTCGTGAAAACGGTAAGGTCATGACGACTGCAGGAGCCATTGCCAAAACCGGTTTTCCTACTTTCAATGGATGGGTTGCCACCAACAAATTTGCTGCGGCAAACCGTGCTGGTTTGGTGAACTTTTTGAAGGCCATGAACCAAATCAATGGTGACTACAGCAAGAACAGAGCTGCATGGACAGTGGATTCGCCTAAAACCAAGGCGGTCGCCACCAATGTAGGCATAACACCCGCTGCCGTCGTGTCGGCATTGGAAGGTGCCATCTACCCAGATGGCGAGTTGAATATGTCGGCAAACTGGATGGGCGGTGGTGCAGCCACGACCATTAAATCCACCGCCGACTTCCTTAAGGGCGCGGGCCGTATCAGCGCAGCCGCTGACAGCTATACCAAGTTCGTGAATCCCGAATTCGCCAAAGCCGCCGCTGGCAAGTAATTGGCTTTGCACGTACCGCGTGCTGCGCTGACCTGTTCAGGCTGGCTCAGCACGTGGCTCAAACCTTTCGAGGTCCTCCATGACAGCACTTGCCATTAAAAACGCGTCGGTCTATTACCCTGTTCCTGGCAAACCACCCGTTCATGCTCTCCAAAGCATCAACCTCGAGATTCATGAAAAAGATTTTGTGGTGGCATTGGGTGCATCTGGCTGTGGCAAATCAACGCTGTTGAATCTGATCGCAGGATTCATGGCCCCAAGTGAAGGGGAGATATCTCTGAACGGTGAGGTTGTCACGGGCCCAGGCGCTGATCGCTCTGTGGTGTTTCAAAAACACGCCCTGTTGCCCTGGCTGAATGTGCTGGACAACGTCGCTTTCGGCTTGAAAATTCAAGGCCATGGCAAGGTCAAGCGAGAGGGTATTGCGCGCGAGTTCATCAAGCTACTGGGTCTAGAGCAATTTGAGCAATCGGCTACGTATGAGTTGTCGGGAGGAATGCAGCAACGCGTCGGGATCGCTCGGGCACTGACCAGTGACCCGGCTATCTTGCTGATGGACGAGCCATTGGGTGCATTGGATGCGCTGACCCGAGAGCGAGCGCAAGAGCTGATTTTGAAAGTTTGGCGCGACACAGGAAAAATGGTTTTTTTCATCACCCACAGCGTTGAAGAAGCGTTGTTCATGGGGACAAAATTGATTGTGATGTCACCTCGTCCCGGTCGAATATCACACGTCTTTGACTTGCCGTTTAGTCAACGGTATTTTGAAACGGGCAATGCCAGAGCCATCAAAGCGTCCTCTGAATTTATTGAACTGAGAGAAGAAATATTACAGATCATCTTTGCTGATGAGGCAGGAGCTGAAGATGAGTGACAACCGTTCAACGACTGGCAAAGGCATCAAGGCAAGTTGGATGAAAGCCAAACCCGCCAAGCCGGGTGAAATTTATGGTGTACCAGGTCAAGGCGAAAGCCTCAAGATCAGCATTGTAGTGATTGCTGGCTTGATCTTTGTATGGTGGTTAGTGACTTACGCTGGTTACATCAAACCACTTTTTCTGCCATCACCCATGGGCGTCATTGACGCTTTTCTGGTCATCTTGAGAGACGGATTTACAGGGGCCAGCTTTTGGGAGCACACCTGGGTCAGCACACTGAGGGTTTTCAGTGCCTTCTTGTTGGCCTGTATCGTCGGTATCCCACTGGGTATTGCGATGGGGATGAGCCCAATTGCACGCGGTATTTTTGACCCTCCTATTGAGTTCTACCGACCCATTCCACCATTGGCTTACTTGCCGCTCATGATCATCTGGTTTGGCATTGATGAGCTGTCCAAGGTGTTGCTGATTTTTCTTTCTGTACTCGCCCCTATGGCTTTGGGTGCCCGTGCTGGTGTCAAGTCGGCCGCAATAGAACAAATTCATGCCGCCTATTCATTTGGTGCAACCCGCTGGCAAGTGATTCGCCTAGTCGTATTACCGTCTGCGATGCCAGAAATTTTTACAGCGATGCGTGTTGGCATCGGTTTTGGCTGGACAACACTCGTGGCCGCCGAAATGGTTGCTGCCACCTCTGGCTTGGGGTACACAGTTTTGTCAGCATCCCGATTTTTGCAGACGCCGATTGTCATCATGGGTATTGTGGTGATCGCTGCCATTGCTTATGCCTTTGACCATCTGGTGCGTTTTGTTGAGCGCCGCGTTGTGCCCTGGAAGGGGCGTGGTTGAGCCAAGTTTTAATTTTTGAAAGTACGGCATGCCGATTGAGTATTTGAAGAAAGCCACCCCCTCGCAACTGGCCATAGACACGGCAACGTCAGAGACAGTGCAGCTTTTGCTGGCAGATATCCAAAAGAATGGCCGCGAAGCCGTTGAGAAATATGCACGCGACTTGGATGGCTGG
>CAJBLW010000425.1 GCA_903953985.1 uncultured Burkholderiales bacterium | reverse complement strand
CCAAAACGGTCGTACGCGTCAAAGCTGGCCCCCACGGGCAAGGTGGTGATGTCCTTGTTCAGCGCCAGCACCGAAGCCGGGCTGCGGGAGACAAAGCTGGACAGCACGTCAAAAGGGTTCAAGGTGACGGGCTGATGCGGCCGGTAAGCCACTTCACCCAACAGGCGCGTGGTCGGGGCCAGTTTTTTGGCAAAACTCAAGCCCAACAAAGACACATCTTCAGGATAGACCATGGCGTAGCTGACCGAGCGAACACCCGGCGTCAGGGCGTTGATGGTCATGCGCAAGCTGGGGTTGGCGCTGTGGGTATTCATGGCAAATAATTTGACATCGGCGTCCCAGGGCTCGGCCTTGTAGCCCACCAAAAAGCCATAGGCACCCGCACTGGCTGCTTTCACATCGGCATTGCGGTGCAAATAGGCGCCACTGGCCAGCAGGCTTTGCTCGGACGCGCCGGCCAAGGCCGCAAAATCGCAGCCCTGTGGCGCAAACGACTGCACGTCGAAAAAGGTGCCGCAACCGGGCAAGACCGAGCTGCGTGACTCGTAGGCCGCAAAGCCCTCCAGACGCCACAGGCTGCCCAACGACCACTGGGCACTGGCCATGCCCACAGGCAAGCGACCTTCCGAAGGCGATGCGCCCGGACGCTGCAGCGAAGCCAGATCGGTGGGGTTGATGGCCGAGTTCACGCTGCCCATGCCCAAGAGCGCACCGCCCCAAGCGAGCACTTGGCGACCCAGACGCAGTTGAAGGGGTGCGTCAGTGCCCGCATCGACCTGCCCGTACAAGAAGACTTCATGAAAATCGAGGTTGCCAAACCGGGCGCTGGGGGCAAACCCCTTGTCACTCAGCGGCTGGTTAGGCTGAAAGCCGTTGGGGTAATGGCCATAGGCCGCGTTTTTCTCCCCCAGCGCAAAATCTTGCCAGGCCCTGCCTCGCACAAAGAGGCCCATGTTGTCTTTTTTCAAGTCCAGGTCCCAGACGAGCTTGAGCACGTTGGAAATGGCCTCGCCTTTGGCAAAGTTCAAATTCGACCCGCCGATCTGGCCCTGCAGGTTGCCCTTGACCGTGCCGGGCACGACCCTGGAGGGCCAATCGGCATACGCGTCCGGACTGGCCGATTCGGTACGGATTTGCGTGCCCCAAGTCACCGCGCCATGGAGCTGCGCCCGAACGCCCTCACCCAGTTGGATGTCGATGGCGGCAGCCTGAACACAAGCCGCAGCCATGGCCGAAAAAACCAGCACGCTTCTTGTTTTGGTCACTTGAATATTTCTTTCTATCAAATGGGTGGGCCCTGTCGCTGCGCCCGCCTCTTGGTCGCAAAGTTGTTGTAAATATTACCCTTCCGATCACAAGAGTGATATTTTTAAGATTTTTGTTGATTATTGACCATTCATCAATGCGGTGGCGCATGCGCAAGCTTTCATCTTTGCGGGTGAAAGGACATTCACGCACTTGGTGGCAAAATGCGCGGTCCTTAAAACATGCCAACGCAAGGCATGCGTCCTACGCCCGGGCTTCAGCCCTTCTGATTGACAGCCCCCATTCATGATGTCCTCCCCCGTCGGCACACTCGGCATCGATTTCGGCACCTCCAACTCGGCCATGGCCTGGCTCGGCCCCGAGGGCAACGCCCGCCTGATCCCGCTGGAGGGCGAAGCCATGGCCATGCCCACCGCCGTGTTCTACAACGCCGAAGACCACAGCACCCACTTTGGCCGCGATGCCATCCGGCATTACATGGAAGGCACCGATGGGCGCTTGATGCGTTCGCTGAAAAGCCTGCTGGGCAGCCCGCTGCTGTTGGAAACCACACAAATCGGGCACCAGCAGATCAGTTTTCAGGACATCATCGGCACCTTTTTGGCCACCCTGCGCGAACGCGCTGCGCAGAACTTGGGCAGTGCGCCTCGCCGCGTGGTGGTGGGCCGGCCCGTGCACTTTGTGGACGATGACCCTGAGCGCGATGCGCAGGCCGAAGCCTCGCTGCGCCAAGCCGTGCGGTCGGTGGGTTTTGACGAGGTGTCGTTTCAGCTGGAGCCGATTGCGGCCGCGCTGGACTACGAACAACGCCTGACAAAAGAAAGCACCGTGCTGGTGGTGGACTTAGGGGGCGGCACCTCGGACTTCACCGTGGTGCGCCTGGGGCCAGACCGCAGGCAACAAGCCGATCGCAGTGCGGACATTTTGGCGACCTCGGGTGTGCACATTGGCGGCACCGATTACGACCGGCAACTGAACCTGGCGCAGGTCATGCCGCTGCTGGGCTACAGGCACTTGGGGCCCGGGCAGCGCGAGGTGCCCAGCCGCGTATTTTTTGACCTGGCCACCTGGCACCTGATCCACTGGCAATACCAACCCAGAGCCATCGCCCACGCCAAAACCTTGCTCAGCAATTACAGCAACCCGCGCCTGCACGAGCGCCTGATGCAGGTCCTGAGCGAGCGCCACGGCCACCTGATGGCGCACGAGGTGGAGCAGGCCAAGATCCGCTGCTCGGTGCAGTTGACGGACACATCGATGAACCTGGCCGTGATCGAGAAAAACCTGCAAGTGCGTTTGGGCTTGGAAGACATGCAGCTGCACTTGCGCGAGCTGCTGGCACGCACCGTGGCCTGTGCGCGTGAATGCGTGCAGCGGGCGGGCCTGAGCGATGCGTCTTTGGATGCCATCTACCTCACGGGTGGCTCGTCTGCCTTGCAAACGTTCCAACACGCCTTGCAAGCCGAGTTTGTCGGCGTACCTTTGGTCGAAGGCGATTTGTTCGGAGGCGTCGCACTGGGCCTGGCCTACCACCGCTGAGCGGTCTAGACCTTCCCTCACTCGGGCGTTGGACGCATGCCCAATCAGGTCTTTTGCAGGTACACATAAGCGCCCATGAGGGGCTGCGCATGGTCCAGCCGCAAAGGAGCGCGGTGCAAGCGGGCCCATTGCCAGCCATGCTGAGCGGCCAGCCCTTGCAGATAAGTCAGGGCGTGCGCATATCGCAGCGTGCTGTGCAACTGCACGGCCATGCCAGGATCCGCCTCTTCCACGGTAAAAGCCAGCCAGCCGCCCGGCTGCATGCGGGGGCTCAGGGCCTCAAAAATAGCCTCCAATTGGCCCACATAAATGAACACGTCAGCGGCCAGTACCAGGTCGGCCTGCTCGGTGCTTTTCTTCAAAAAATCGACCAGCTCCTGGGCGTGCAGGCTGTCGTACACCCCGAGCGCACGGGCCTTGACGACCATGGCCGACGACAGATCCACCCCGCTCAAATGGTCGGCTCGGGGGCGGATCAGGCTGCCACACAAGCCGGTGCCACAACCCAAATCCCAAACCCGCTCAAACCGCGTGTCCGGGGGGACGGGCAGGTGCTCCAGCAACACGCGATGCCCCTGATACCCCAACTGGCCCACCAGGTGCGCCTCAAAGTCATCGGCGTACTGGTCAAACAGTTTTTCCACATACGCTGCTGGCGCATTCACCATGGGCTGCTCCGGGCTGAGGGCAGCCAAGTAGTAGCGGTGCAGCTCAGGGTCGGCCCCCAGCTGCATCGCCCGCTGGTAACCCGCGATCGCCTGCGCGGTCTGGCCCATGTCACGCTGCAGATGGGCCAGCTGGCTCCAGGCTTCGGCCAAATCGGGGTCATGCGCCAAGGCCTGCTCAAAGGCTTGCAAGGCTTGTGGCAAGCGCCCTTGATGCGCCAAACATTGGCCCCAACGCAAACAAAATTCAGCCCCGTCGGCCCCCAAGGCACGCGCTTTGTCGTGGCAATGCAAGGCTTGCGGCCAGTTGCCCAAGGCCAGTTGCGTCACGCCCCAGGCCATCCAGGCATCGGTTTGAGAGTCGTCAGCGTCTAAGGCTTGGCGCAGACACTCGTCGGCCCGCTCAAATCGGCCCAGATGCACGCAGCTCACACCCAAGTTCACCAACACCGAGGGTCTGCCCGGTGCGTGCTGCAAAGCTTGCTCAAACAGCGCTGCAGCCGCCTCGAAGTGGTGGCGTTCAAACTGTTCGATGCCCGCCACAAAGGCTTGGCGAGCTTGTTCGAATGAAGGGTCCATGATCGCCAGTGTGACACAGGCTTTGTGACCCCAGGGGTGCGTCCATCCCATGCAAGGCACAATGCTTTGCAACATGCGAACACCGGAGACACCATGAAAGAAACCCCTTACGCCTGGGTGGTGGTTTGGGCCACTTTTGTGTGCCTGGCCTTGATCTTCGGCGTGTCGTATTCGTTCGCGGCGTTTTTTGAGTCGTTTGCCGTCGAGTTTTCGGCGCAGCGGGCCGATGTGTCCTGGATCTTTGGCCTCTCGGGCTTTGTTTATTTTGTGTTGGGCGCAGGCGGCGGCATGTTGGCCGACCGGTTCGGGCCGCGCATCGTGTGCTCGGCCGGCATGGCGCTGATCGCCCTGGGCTTGCTGGCCACCAGTTGGGCCACGTCCTTGCAGGCGGTGTACGTGAGCTACGGCTTGCTGGTGGGCCTGGGTATTGCGCTGGTTTACACCCCGTCGATTGCCAGCGTGCAGCCCTGGTTCACCACCCGGCGCGGGTTGGCCGGGGGCATTGCCAGCTCGGGCGTGGGCGCGGGCACCTTGCTGGTGCCGGTGCTGGTGGCCATGGCCATTGGCCCCATGCCCTGGCGCGAGGCGATGCAAGTGTTGGCGCTGGGCGTGTTGGTGCTGGGTTTGCTGGCTGCGGCTTTGCTGCGGCGCGCACCGGCGGCACAAGCCACGGGCGCAGGCGGCTCGGCCACAGGCCTGACTTTGCGTGAAACCTTGCGCAACCCGACCTTTCGCTGGCTGTACTTGGCCACGGTGCTGGCCTCGTCCGTGATGTTCATCCCTTTTGCACACGTGTCGGCTTCGGCCCGCGATCTGGGCCTGAGCGAGGCGCTGGCCGTGGGTCTGGTGGGCTTGATTGGGGTGGGCAGCCTGGTCGGGCGCTTTGCCATTGGCTTGGTGGCCGACCGGCTGGGCCGGGCGCAGACACTGGTGCTGATGCAACTGTCCATGGGCGCGTCGTATCTGCTGTGGGGAGCCGCTGACGGGCATGCGCTGCTGGTCCTGTTTGCGTTGTGGTTTGGCCTGAGTTACGGCAGCATCGTGTCGCTCTTGCCGGCGATTTGCATGGATTACTTTGGCGGCAAATCGGTGGCCAGCGTGGTTGGGGCACTTTACAGTGGCGCGGCTGTGGGTAATTTACTCGGGCCGGTGCTGGCCGGTGCGGTGTTTGACCACAGCGGCCACTACCTGGGCGTGATGGCCGTATGCGGGGTGCTGTCGCTGTGCGCCACTTTGGCCTCACGGCAGATGAAGCGCAGTGGCTTAGCGCAGTATTGAACGGGAAAAGGTCTTTCATGCACAACGATTTGCAGGCGCTGCGGCGCATCCTCAAAACGTGTCACACCATCGCCGTGGTCGGCCTGTCAGCCGAGTGGCACCGGCCAAGCTACTTTGCAGCCAAGTACATGCAGTCGCATGGCTTCAAGATCGTGCCGGTCAACCCGCGCTATGCGGGCCAAGAGATCTTGGGCCAAACCTGCTACGCCAGCCTGGACGACATCCCTTTCAAGGTGGACATGGTCGACGTGTTTCGCCGCGCCGAAGACGTGCTGCCCATTGCCGGGCAAGCGGTGCAGATGGGTGCGCGTTGCCTGTGGCAACAATTGGGCGTAGCCAACCCGCAAGCCGATGCGCTGGCCCGGCAAGCCGGGCTGGATTCGGTCACCAACCGCTGCGTCAAGATCGAACACGCCCGGCTGTTCGGCGGCCTCAATTGGGTGGGCGTGAACACCGGCATCATTTCGGCGCGACGGCTGGTGTAAGGGCTTCTTGCGCTTGCCATTTTTGAGACGACTTTTATGACCCACACTCCATGACCGACCGCCAATTCCACCCCGAGACCCTGGCCATCCACGCCGGGCAGATTCCCGATGCGGCCACCGGTGCACGCGCCCTGCCGATTTACCAAACCAGCAGCTTTGTATTTGACAGCGCCGAGCACGCAGCATCGCTGTTCAACCTGCAGACCTTTGGCAATGTGTATTCGCGCCTGAGCAACCCCACGGTGGCGGTGCTCGAAGAGCGTGTCGCTGCGCTCGAAGGTGGGCGGGCTGCCGTGGCCAGTGCCTCGGGCATGGCGGCCGAAACCATGGCGCTGATGACCCTCTTGCAATCGGGTGACCATGTGGTGGCCGCTGGGGCTTTGTACGGCGGATCGGTCACGATGCTGGCCGTGAGCCTGGCCAAGTTCGGCATCGAGACCACTTTTGTGAACGCCACAAAACCCGAGGCCTTTGCCGCCGCCATGCGCCCCAACACCCGGGCGGTGTATGCCGAGAGTCTGGGCAACCCGAGCATGTTGGTGTTGGACATTGCCGCCGTGGCCGAAGTGGCCCATGCGCACGGTGTACCACTCATCATCGACAACACCGTGCCCAGCCCACTGCTGTGCAACCCGCTGGCGCTGGGCGCCGACATCGTGGTGCATTCGGCCACCAAATACCTGGCGGGCCACGGCACCACGCTGGGGGGCGTGGTGGTCGAAGGCGGCAAATTTCCTTGGGACAACGGCAAGTTTCCGGGCATGACCGAACCGTCCAAGGGCTACCACGGCGTGAAGTTTTACGAGACCTTTGGCGACTTTGGCTTTTCCATGCGCTGCCGCATGGAAAGCCTGCGCGTATTTGGCGCATCGCTCAGCCCCATGAGCGCCTGGCAAATTCTGCAAGGCGTTGAAACCTTGCCGCTGCGCATGCAAAAGCACTGCGACAACGCGCTGGGCGTGGCCAAGTTTTTGCAAGCCGATCCGCGTGTGGCCTGGGTCAATTACCCCGGCTTGCCCGATCACCCGCAACACGCCCTGATGCAGCGCCAGATGCGCGGCGCCTCAGGCCTGTTGGCGTTTGGCGTGAAAGGCGGTTTGGCGCAGGGCGTGACCTTCATCGAGTCGGCCCAGTTCATGAGTCACCTGGTCAACATCGGCGACACCCGCACCCTGATCAGCCACCCGGCCAGCACCACGCACCGCCAGCTTGACGAAGCACAGCAACTGGCTGCGGGCGTGCCGCCCGACATGGTGCGCATCTCGGTCGGCTTGGAAAACCTGGACGACATCCTGTGGGACATCGACCAAGCACTGGACAAGGCCAGCGCCTGAGCTTGCAGCGACCATCTTCATCTCAGTCCTGAACACCCACCAAACCGTCATCCCGGACTCGATCCGGGGTGACAAAGCCCTTGGGTCTGAGGGATCAAGCCGCAAAATCAGCGCGGCGATCAACGCGCCAGCAAGGCCTTTTTGCGCATGCGCTCAGACTGGAGCAAGCCCAGCCCGGCCGCCACCACCAAAGCAATACCGCACCAGGCCCAAGTGTTGGGCACATCGCCCCACATCCAGTAGCCCAGCACCAGCGCCACCAACAGGCCGCTGTAGCGAAATGGCCCAATCACGCTCATGTCGCCCAAACGCATGCTCAGCGTGAGCAAGTGGTAACCCGCCGCCAGACACAGGGACGCGCCGAACAGCAGCCACAGATGCTGCGTGGTCATGGGCTTCCAGGGCTCGAACAAACTCCACACGCCCGACAGCAACATCACCATGGTGGAGGTGGACAAAGTGATCAGCAGCGAAGGCACCTGCGCGGGCACCAGGCGCGTCATGAAATCTCTGCCCGCGTGCAGCACCGCCGCAAACAAGCACAGCAAGGCATAGCCATTGAAGTCCCCCATGCGCGGCTGCACCACCAGGAGAACGCCTGCAAAGCCCAGCAAAATCAGCGTCCAGCGAGCCGGGCTCACCCGCTCGTGCAAAAAGAACACCGCCATCAGGGTCAAGAACAACGGGCCCGCCAGATTGATCGCCGTGGCGTTGCCCAAAGGGATGTGAAACACCGCCGTGAGGTAAGTGAAGGACGCCAGGCTGTCGAGCACGGCGCGGGCTGGCACCGAGCGCGTCAGCGTGGTGCGCCAGAGCTGCAGCTGACCCATCCATCCAGCCAAGGCCAACAGCAACGCCGTGGTCATCACCCCGCGCACAAAAATCAGTTGCGAGGTTGAAAGGTCCGCGCTGACCCACTTGACCAACGCATCGTTGACCACAAAAAACACCATGGCACCGGTCATGGTGACGATGCCGCGCCGGTTGTGCTGGCTCATGACGCCAACCCTTGCAGAAACGGCAAGGCCTTGGCCAGCAAGGCATCCGGGGCTTCTTCGGCGATGTAGTGGCCGCAGGGCAACGCCTGGCCCGTAACCTGCGTGGCCACTTTCTGCCATTCCTGGAGCGGATCAAAACAACGCTGCACCACGCCTTGCGCGCCCCACAGCACCTGCAGTGGCATTTGCAGCCGCCGCCCCTGCGCGATGTCCTCCCGGTCGTGCACCAGGTCAATGCCTGCTGACGCCCGGTAGTCTTCGCACAGACCGTGCGCAGCACCCGGCAAGGCCAGGCAGCGCTGGTATTCGGCCAGCGCCCGCGCATCAAAAGGGGCCAGCCCGGCGCTGCGGTTGCCCATGACATCGGTCACATAGCCCGCCGGGTCGGCCTGGATCAGGCGCTCGGGCAGGGGTTGCGGCTGGATCAAAAAGAACCAGTGCCAATAAGCGCGGGCAAAAGCCTCGGTGGTCTGCGCGTACATGGCCAAGGTGGGCGCAATGTCGAGCAGGGCCATCCGAGTCACGGCCTGCGGGTGGTCCATGGCCAGTCGGTGCGCCACACGCGCACCCCGGTCGTGCGCCAACACCGCAAAGCGGTCAAAGCCCAGTTGCTGCATCAAGCTCACCTGGTCTTGCGCCAAGCTGCGCTTGGCATAGGCGGCGTGGTCTGGGCCCCCTTTGGGCTTGGACGAGTCGCCATAGCCGCGCAAATCGGCCGCCACCACGGTGAAGTGCTGCGCCAGCGTGGGGGCCACTTTGTGCCAAATGGCCAGGGTTTGGGGGTGACCGTGCAGCAGCAACAAGCCTGGCCCCTGACCCCCCACCATGGCCGAGATCGAGATGCCGGGGCTGACCTCCAGCAGGTGGTGGGCAAAACCGGGAAACAAAGGCAAGGCAGGGTGGGTCATGGGCAGCGTTGTGTCTGATCGGCCATTATTGACCTGCCAGGCCCGCGCCCCTGTGACCTTTGAGACCCTGGTTGGCCAAGGTGTGCGATGGGCGAGCGCTTAAACTCTCCGCTTTGATCCCAAGACAAGGAAGACCCCATGGGCGCGCAGTGGAAAGCAAAAGGCAAGGCACAGGCAGCTGACGCCCGCGGCAAATTGTTTGGCCGTCTGGCCAAAGACATCATGATCGCGGCCCGCAATGGCGCTGACCCGTCAGCCAACTCGCGCCTGCGTCTGGTGGTCGAGCAAGCCCGCAAAGTGTCCATGCCCAAGGAAACGCTGGAACGTGCCATCAAGAAAGGCGCCGGCCTGCTGGGCGATGCGGTCAGCTTTGAGCGCGTGATTTACGAAGGCTTTGCGCCGCACCAAGTGCCGGTGATGATCGAGGTGCTGACCGACAACGTGAACCGCAGCGCGTCAGAGATGCGCGTGCTGTTTCGCAAGGGCCAGCAAGGCACTTCGGGCTCGGTGTCTTGGGACTTTGACCATGTGGGTTTCATCGAAGCCGAACCCGCACAAGCAGGCGCCGACCCCGAACTGGCCGCCATCGAAGCCGGTGCGCAAGACTTTGAGCCCGCCGACGAAGACGGCGTGACGGTGTTCATCACCGAAGCCACCGACCTGGACCTGGTCAGCCGCGCCCTGCCCGAACATGGCTTCACCGTGGTGGCGGCCAAGCTGGGCTACAAACCCAAAAACCCGGTGGACCCGGCCAACCTGAGCGCCGAACAGCTCGAAGAAGTCGAAGCCTTTTTGGGCGCGATCGACAACAACGACGACGTGCAAAACGTGTTTGTGGGGCTCGCGGGTTAAGCGCCAAGTCTTCTCAGCCAAGGGCCTGCCGGGACGTTCCCGCCAGGCCCTTTTGTTTGGGCGCAGGCAATGGGCGCCACTCAAATTGGTGCACATCCACGCACCAAGCTAGGGAAATCCATGAGCAGCCCATGATTTGCGCACACCTATGATGCACTAATCTTGCATACAAGATGCCAAAACAAGTGGCACGGTATTCGCTAGAGGTTCAGCCAAAGGAATCCATCGCCTATGAACTCCAAAGACATTGCCGACCGGATCGTGGCAGCGATCCTGGCCCAAAAGCTGATGCCCGGCACACGCCTGGGTGAGCAGGCTTTGTCCATCTTGTTTGACTGCAGTCGCACTCTGGTGCGCGAAGCGCTGATGCAACTGGCCGCGCGTGGCATCGTGCAGGTCAGCTCGCGCCGGGGCTGGTTTGTGGTTCAACCCTCCAAAACCGAAGCCCGCGAGGCCTTTGAAGCCCGCAGGGTGATCGAAACCGGCCTGATCCGCAGCGCAGGCGCGATGGACAAGACCACCCTCAAGCGCCTGAAGCAACACATCCAGCAAGAGAAAACAGCGCTCCAACAAGACGATGTGGGGCGTCGCAGCTTTTTACTGGGCGACTTCCATGTGTGCTTGGCCGAGTGCCTGGGCAACCAGTTACTGGCCGACACCCTGCGTGACTTCACGGCACGCACCACGCTGATCGCCATGCTCTACCAGTCCAGCCACGACGCGGTAAAGTCCTGCCAGGAGCACATCGAGATCGTGCAGGCGCTGGAACGCGGCGACAAGGAGACCGCCGAGCGGCTCATGGCCGAGCACATCGGCCAGGTGCAATCGGCCTTGCAAATCAACGCCTCTCCCGCAGACCCGCTGGCCGAATTGCGGTTGGCCCTGGCCCCCATGAGCCCCGCCAGCACCGTGGCCAAAAAACAGGCCAAGAGCGCCGCCAGCAAACCCTCTTCATTCACCTCACCTTCCACTTACCTAGGAGCCTTGCTATGAAACTCTCGAAACGCCTTATCTTGTCCACCGCCGTGGCAGCCAGCCTCATGACTTTGGCCGGTACCAGTCACGGCCAAGCCGCTTTGGACAACATTCAAAAAGCCAAGCTGATCAAGATCGCCATCCCCACCGACTTCCCACCCTATGGCTTTGTCGGCATCGACCTCAAGCCCCAAGGCCTGGACATCGACATGGCCAATTACATCGCCGCCAAGATGGGCGTGAAGATCGAGCTGCTGCCTGTGACCAGCGCCAACCGCATCGCCTACTTGCAGACCAAAAAGGCAGATTTGGTCATCTCCACCTTGGGCAAAAACGCCGAGCGCGAAAAAGTGATCGACTTCACATCGGCTTACTCGCCTTTCTTTCAGGGTATTTACGGCCCCAAAACCATCAACGTGAAATCAATGGCCGATTTAGCGGGCAAAACCGTGGCGGCCACTCGCGGCGCTTTGGAAGATCAAGAATTGACCAAAGTGGCACCAGGCGGGACAGAAATCAAACGCTTTGAAGACAACAACGCCACCGTATCGGCTTTCGTCGCAGGCCAAACCCAATTGTTGGCCACTGGCGTGTCGGTCGCGGGCGTGATGATGCAAAAGAACCCTCAACTCAACACCGAATACAAGTTGCTGCTCAAAGACAGTCCCAACTTCATCGGTGTGGGTAAAGGCGAAGACGCGCTGCGCACCAAGGTCAATGCCATCATTGCCGACGGCAAAAAGTCAGGTGACATCGACAAGATGGCACAAAAGTGGCTGGGTCGCCCCGCTGGCCAGTTGCCTGAATAAACCCATGAAGGTTTGACACGATGGCGATTGAGCTGGACTTTGCGGCCGTTTTGACCGAGTGGCCCTTGTTGGTCAAGGGTGTAGCGTTGACGCTCGGCCTCACGACCGTGTCTGCGGTACTGGGCGTGCTGCTGGGCATTGGCTGCGCCTGGGTGCGCACGCAGGGGCCTGGCTGGAGCCGACCCGGCGTGGCCGCTTATGTGGAGTTGATCCGCAACACGCCTTTCATCGTCCAGCTCTTTTTCATCTTCTTTGGCCTGCCTGCCATGGGTGTGCGACTGAGCCCCGAGTGGTCGTCAGTGATCGCCATGGTGATCAACCTCGGGGCTTATTCGGCCGAGATCGTGCGGGCCGGCATCCAGACCACGCCTGTCGGACAAATCGAAGCGGCCATGAGCTTGGCCCTGTCGCGCATGCAGACTTTTGTGTGGGTAATTTTGCCGCCCGCCTTGCAGCGCGTGTGGCCCGCCTTGGTCAGTCAGATCATCATCGTGATGCTGGGCTCGGCGGTGTGCGGGCAGATCTCGACCGAGGAGCTGAGCTATGCCGCCAACCTGATCCAGAGCCGCAACTTTCGCGCCTTCGAAGCCTTCATCGTCGCCACCGCCATTTACCTGCTGCTGTCGATCGCCACCCGGGCCACGCTGAACTGGTTCGGCCAACGCT
>CAJBLW010000424.1 GCA_903953985.1 uncultured Burkholderiales bacterium | reverse complement strand
CCCGTGCAATGAAAGATTGCATGTAATCGAACTCGCCTGCTTTGAAAGCTTCGAGTTGCGCTGTGCTGTCTTTGTAAATTTTGTAGGTGATGCGGTCGAAATTGAACTGTCCCTTGCGCACGTTCAGGTCTTTGGCCCAATATTGCGGGTCACGCACATAGGTGACGTCCTTGCCAAACTGCACCGGTCCGAGGCGGTATGGCCCCGACGCAATCGGGATGTCCATGACCATCTGGTCCAGCGGTTTGTGCGTTGCTGTTTGGCCCTCGCCTTGTAAACCCCACTTGGCACTGAACACGGGCAAGCTGCCCACAATCAAAGGCAACTCGCTGTTGGGGCGCACAAAATCAAAGCGGATGCTGCGTTCGTTCAAGACGGTCGCGCCCTTGACCTCGCTGAAATAGGTCCGGTATTGGGGCGCTGCCTGCTTGCTGGTCAGGCGTTCAAAGGAATGGCGAACATCGGCCGCCAGCACGGGGTCGCCATTTTGAAATCGGGCTTGTGGGTGGATCTGGAAGGTGACCGACATCCGGTCTTTGGCCACCGAGACATCCGAAGCCACCAAGCCATAAGCCGTGGTCGGCTCGTCCATGTTGCCCACCAGAAGGGTGTCAAACATCATGCCCAACATGGAGGGCGGTGCACTGCCCTTCAAGGTGAAGGGGTTGTACTTGTCGAAGTTGGACTGGCGGGTAGGCGGCACCAGCACGATCTCGCCCCCTTTGGGTGCGGCTGGGTTGGCGTACGAGAAATGGGCAAAGCTTGCAGGGTAGCGGATGTCGCCAAACTGGGCATACGCGTGGGTGGCGAAGGCGTGACCAGACAGGCTGAGCCCCAAGGCCAGCAACCAGTTTGTCCAAAATCGAGCCATGGGTCTTCGCATGCGACAATTCTGCACACATTTTCCAGGAGTTGAAGAGATGACGATAAAAACAGGTTTTTTGACAGGCAAAAAGCTGCTAATCACCGGCGTGCTGTCAAACCGTTCGATTGCTTACGGCATCGCCAAGGCCTGCCATGCACAAGGCGCCGAACTGGCGTTCAGTTACGTGGGTGAGCGCTTCAAGGACCGCATCACCGAGTTCGCGGCCGATTTCGACTCCAAGCTGATTTTTGATTGCGACGTCGGCAGCGACGAACAAATTGAAAAACTGTTCACCGACCTGTCAACCACCTGGCACAAGTTCGACGGTTTTGTGCACGCCATCGGCTACGCCCCGCGTGAAGCGATTGCCGGTGACTTTCTGGACGGGTTGTCGCGCGAAGGGTTCAAAATCGCCCATGACATCAGCGCTTACAGTTTTCCGGCCATGGCCAAAGCGGCCCTGCCCTATTTGAATGATAAATCGGCTGTGCTAACCCTGACGTACCTGGGAGCGATCCGCACCGTTCCCAACTACAACACCATGGGATTGGCCAAAGCCAGCCTGGAAGCCTCGGTGCGCTACTTGGCCGAATCGCTCGGCAGCCAAAACCGTGGCCTCCGCGCCAACGGTATTTCAGCCGGCCCCATCAAGACGCTGGCGGCCAGTGGCATCAAGGGCTTTGGGAAGATTCTGTCGGTGGTGGCCGAAGCCTCGCCCATTCGCCGCAACGTGACCATTGAAGATGTGGGCAATGTGGCAGCGTTCATGCTGAGCGATTTGGCTGCGGGCGTGACAGCCGAGATCACCTATGTAGATGGTGGTTTCAGCCAGGTGGTCGGCGGGATTGCGGAGCCAGCGGCTGCTGCTTGATGCGTTGACTATGCCTCTGAAGCCTGCGAAGACGGGCTTCAGCTTTTGCAAAGACCGCCTGAGGCGAGGCGGGCGCTGCCCGGGCTCATAACTCGCTTCGCTCGCCAAATCGCCCGGTTCAGCGCCCACCTCACCTCAGGCTCAGTGAGTGTTCTTGTGGCCATGGGCCTGATGAACGTGGCAGGAATGCTCAAGCGCACGGACTGGTTCAACCACCAGCGGTTGGCCACTGGCCATAAAAAGTGGGATTGAACAAACATCTCCTGGAATAGAAAAAAGCGGCGAAAGCCGCTTTTTTCTATTCTCCCCCGCAGGTGAGTTGGGGTCCTGTGCGGGGGCGATGTGGCAAAGCGAAGCGCCTCTGAGCCCCCGCACAGGGCCCCAACTCACCTGCCACACACGGTTCTCAAGCCTTCACGCAATCCGCAAAGTACCGCTTCTTGCCATCGTCGTCGACGATCTCCACCAAACCGTGGATGTCGGTCTCGAAACCGGGGCACTTCTCGTTGAATTCACGGGCGAACTTGAGGTAATCGACGATCTTCTTGTTGAAGACCTCGCCAGGGATCAAGAGCGGAATACCGGGTGGGTAAGGCGTGACCAAACCCACGGTGATGCGGCCTTCCAAGTGGTCAATTTCCACCCGCTCGGTTTTGCGCTGGGCAATGTGGGCATAGGCGTCTGAAGGGCGCATGGCCGGGGCCAGGTCCGACAAATACATGTCGGTTGTCAAAATGGCAATGTCGTACTTGGCGTACATCTCGTGCACATGCTGACACAAATCGCGCAAGCCCATGCGCTCATAGCGCGGGTGCTTTTGGCAGAACTCCGGCATGATTTTCCACATCGGTTGGTTCTTGGCGTACTCGTCCTTGAACTGCTGCAAAGCCGTGAGCAACGAGTTCCAGCGGCCCTTGGTGATGCCGATGGTGAACATGATGAAGAAGCTGTACAGGCCCGTCTTCTCCACCACCACGCCATGCTCGGTCAAAAACTTGCTGACGATGGACGCTGGAATGCCGGTCTTGTCAAACTTGCCATCCAAATCCAAACCCGGTGTCACGATGGTCGACTTGATCGGATCCAACATGTTGAAGCCGTCGGCCAGTTGGTTGCCAAAGCCGTGCCACTTGCTCGATTTCTTGCGTGGATCGTTTCGCAAGATCCAGTCGTCGGCACGGCCAATGCCTTCGTCGGCATATTTCTCCGGGCCCCAAACCTTGAACCACCAGTCTTTGCCGTACTCGGCGTCGATCTTGCGCATGGCGCGGCGGAAATCCAGCGCTTCGGCAATGCTTTCTTCTACCAGCGCAGTGCCGCCGGGTGGCTCCATCATGGCGGCGGCCACATCGCAGCTGGCAATGATGCTGTACTGCGGACTGGTCGAGGTGTGCATCAGGTACGCCTCGTTGAACAAGTGCCTGTCAAGCTTGGTGTTTTGCGCATCTTGCACCAACACATGGCTGGCTTGGCTGATGCCCGCGAGCAACTTGTGGATGGATTGCGTGGCGTAGACCACCGACTCTTTCGGGCGAGCCCGCTTTTTGCCCATAGCATGGTAAGGACCATAAAACGGGTGGAAGGCCGCGTGGGGCAACCAAGCTTCGTCAAAGTGCAAATTCTCGACGTAGCCGTCCAGCATGCTCTTGATGGTTTCGGTGTTGTACAGCACGCCGTCATAAGTGGACTGGGTGAGGGTCATCACACGGGGCTTGACCTTTTTCGGGTCCACGCCCTTGAGCAAAGGGTTGGCCTTGATCTTGGCCATGATGGCCGAGGGCTCGAACTCGCTCTTGGGAATCGGGCCGATGATGCCGAAATGGTTACGCGTGGGTTTCATGAATACCGGAATGGCCCCGGTCATGATGATCGAATGCAAGATGGATTTGTGGCAGTTGCGGTCTACCACCACCACATCGCCGGGGGCCACCGTGTGGTGCCAAACGATCTTATTGGAGGTGCTGGTGCCGTTGGTCACGAAGAAGCAATGGTCAGCGTTGAAGATGCGCGCTGCATTGCGCTCACTCTCTCCAATGGCGCCATTGTGGTCCAGCAATTGGCCCAACTCTTCCACCGCGTTGCACACGTCGGCGCGCAGCATGTTCTCGCCATAAAACTGGTGGTACATCTGGCCAACAGGGCTTTTCAAAAAGGCCACACCACCCGAGTGCCCTGGACAGTGCCATGAATACGAGCCGTCTTCGGCATAGTCGAGCAGTGCCTTGAAGAATGGCGGCTGCACACCTTCGAGATAGCTTTTGGCTTCACGAATGATGTGGCGCGCCACAAACTCGGGTGTGTCTTCAAACATGTGGATGAAGCCGTGCAACTCACGCAAGATGTCGTTGGGCAGATGGCGAGAGGTCTTGGTCTCGCCATAGATGTAGATGGGCACGTCGGCGTTCTTGCGACGCACCTCGTCAATGAAAGCCCGCAAGTTGATGACGGCTGGGTCCAAATCAGGCCCAGGCGAAAATTCTTCATCGTCGATGGACAGAATGAAGGCGCTGGCACGGCTTTGCTGCTGAGCAAATTGTGATAAGTCACCGTAACTGGTGACCCCCAGGACCTCAAAACCTTCGACCACGATGGCGTCAGCCAAAGCACGGATACCCAAGCCAGAAGTGTTTTCAGAGCGGTAATCTTCGTCAATGATGACGATGGGGAAACGAAATTTCATGGGCTGATGGGGCTGTGCGCCAAAGAAAGGTCAAAGGGATTTGAAACTGTGGCGAAGTTTAAGGACAAAAAGGCCCTGCTGAGCGACACAGATCACAAATTGACAAAAATCCGCTGAGACTGCATGTCTTAACCCCCTGCACAAGAATTGCAGTGGGCCTGCGAAAAGCTGTTTTTCCACTGGTACAATGTCTGGCTTCGGAGCGGTGGATGAGTGGTTTAAGTCGCACGCCTGGAAAGCGTGTGTGGGTTAATAGCCCACCGCGGGTTCGAATCCCGCCTGCTCCGCCAGAAACCCAGTAAAAACGCGCCTTCGGGCGCGTTTTTCTTTTCTGTATGCCATGCGGTATGCCATTCGATGACCGATGGATACCTCACAACAGCCCCTCCTCTGCAAAGCTCAGCACTTTAGAACGTGTGACGATCATGTGATCGAGTACGCGCACATCCACCAACGCAAGCGCGCTTTTCAGAGCCAGTGTGAGTGCTTCATCT
>CAJBLW010000423.1 GCA_903953985.1 uncultured Burkholderiales bacterium | reverse complement strand
TCTCCTGTGGTGTGGCGGACTTTTCAAGCACGCGCTTATGAATCAGAATGCATAGGCATTGTTGGTCCACCATCCAGCAAAATGATCCGTGTTAACCCTAGGTTTTGCAGGGTCACACCAAAAATTCTCAGCTTGATACACATCTGACATGCCCCAGACTTCACTTTCCGGCGATCGCTTGGAACGAATCGCACAAGCACGCCAATTGGTTTTACAGGGACGCACCGAGACTGTGGGTGCGCGCATACCCCCCTGGATCGCCCAATCCTGGCAGCGCTGCCTGGGCATGGGGCTGCAACCAGACCAGGCGGTGGACTTTGAGGCCATCTCAGCCCAGCACATGCGACGCGTCCAAGAAGCCAGCCGCCCGCTGGTGCAAGCGGCCCAGCCCGTGCTGGCCGAACTGGCGCGGGCCATTGCCGACATCCGCTATTTCGCCATCCTGACCAATGTGCAGGGCATCGTGGTGGACGTGCATGGGCCAGTGGATAGGCAAGACCGCCGCGCCGGGGTGATTGCCCGCGTGGGCGTGGATTTGTCCGAAAAAGCTGTGGGCACCACCGCCATCAGCGCCGCATTGACCGAGCTGCAACCCGTTTGGCTGCATCGGGGCGAACATTTCTTCCAGAACAACAGCGTCTACAGCTGCGCAGGGGCGCCGGTGTTTGGGCCTGACGGCCTGTGCGCGGGCATGCTTGATTTGACCGGCATCGAGACCACCGAGCGCCCTGCCCTGAAACACTTGGTGCGCAGATCAGCCCGCAGCATCGAAAACAGCTGGCTGCTGTCGACCGCGCATGCCCTGGTGCTGCGCTTGAACTGGCCGGGTAACCAGCCCGGTGACGACAGCGACGGCTTGCTCACGATGGACAGCAATGGGCTCATCGTGGGGGCCAATCCCACTGCACGTCAAATGCTGTCCCTTTCACCCGCCACACACGGTCAAACACTGCACGCCAGCGATGTGTTTGCCTCGTCTTGGGAAAGCCTGTTTGATGCGGCCAGCCGCCAGAGTGGTGCCCAGGAACTGCCGCTGTGGTCAGGCCTGCGCTTGCAGACACTGGCTTTGCGCACGGGCAATGGTGCCCAGCCCCAGACCCCGGCCAGACAGCCAGCAGCACAGATGCATTCAACCGGACTCGCGTCCAAACCCCTCAAGGATGTGCAGACCGACATGATCCGTGAGGCGGTGAACAAAGCGCGAGGCAATGTGGCCGAAGCCGCCCGAGCCCTGGGCATCAGCCGCGCCACGGTCTATCGCAAGCTCAGCGCGCCCAAAGGCTGATCACGCGAAGATTACTGGCCCGAGTTCGGGCTGAAACACACAGCAGCCGATCCGCCGCCCGGTTCCAGTTGCTCTTTGGCGGGTCCCACCTGCATGTCGCGCGGCAAAGAAACGGCATTTTTCAAGGCCAATACTTCGGCCATCACACTGACTGCAATTTCTGGCGGCGTTTTGCTGCCAATGAAAATGCCAATCGGTCCCCGCAAAGACGCCAAGCTCTCTTCGGTTTGATCAAAGTGTTCGATCATGCGCGCGCGCCTGGCCTCATCGTTGCGCCGAGAACCAATGGCACCGACGTAAAGAGCGTCACTGTTCAAGGCTTCCAGCAAAGCCAGGTCATCGAGCTTGGGGTCGTGGGTCAAAGCAATCACACAGGTTCTGCGGTCCACATGGAATTCCTTGACCACGTCATCGGGCATGCCCGACAAGAGCGTGACCCCGGCCACCTGCCAACTGCTGCGGTACTCCAAGCGAGGATCACAGACCGTGACGGCAAAGCCACAAAACAAAGCCATCGTTGCCAAGTATTCCGTCAGCTGCCCGGCCCCGATCAATAACATGCGGTACTCAGGGCCAAAACTGTTGGCCAGCGAGATGCCATCGTCCGTGAGCGGCTCTGGTTGATGGGCCCTGGCCAAGGTCACTTGCCCGGTGGCCATGTCTGTGCGGCGATGCACCATCTGGCCGTCGGTGAGCATGTCCACCAGAGATTTCAGCGCAGACACATCGGGGTTGAATTCGAGCACAAGCTCCAGGGTGCCGCCACAGGGCAAGCCAAAACGGTGCGCTTCATCGGCACTGACACCGTAGGTCACGCGCTCGGGTGATGTGGAGGGTATGTTGTGCGTCCTGTGTTCTGGCCTCGATGTGTCCGCAGATGAAGCAGCGTTTTTATAGCGGTAGATCAGGTCATCTTCGATACAGCCACCAGAAACCGAGCCCACCACCGCCCCGGTTTCGCACAGGGCCATGATCGAGCCCACAGGGCGCGGCGACGAACCCCAAGTTCGCACCACCGTGGCGAGCAATGCTTTTTGGCCCTGCGAACGCCAGACCAACAGCTGGGTCAACACCATGAGGTCAAGGTTTTCCATGTCTGATTCGAATCTCTCAGCGTGCAACCATGACGACCAAAGCCACCACTACGGCCGCACCTGCGGCCCACATCCACGCTGGCACACCGGCAGACTGTTTCGAGTCCGGAGCGGCTTCGGTGCCCGATGGTTCTTGCGCTGCGGGGTAGCGTTTTTCGAGTTCAGCCTCAAAGCGCTTGAAAAAGTCTTCGGCCATGTTTTTGGCTACGCCATCAATCAAGCGTTGCCCCAACTGTGCGATTTTTCCGCCCACAGATGAGTGCACGGTGTAATGCAATTCGCAGCCCTTTTCCAACGGCTTGATTTCTACCGCCGACTCGCCTTTGCCAAATCCGGCCACCCCGCCCTGGGCATCAAAATTGAGTTTGTAACTTTGGGGGGCCACGATGTCTGTGAGCTGGACATGGCCATTGAACAGGGCCGAGACGGGCCCCATTTTGATACCCGCTGCCACCGCGAATTTTTGATCACCCGCAGGTTCGAATTTTTGACAACCGGGAATGCAGGCCTTCAGTATCTCGGGGTCATTTAGTGCCTCCCAGGCTTGCTGCTGTGTCACTTGGAGCGTGCGTTGTCCAGTCATGTCCATGATGAGTTTCTCCTATGAAAATTAAATGGGGGAATTGATTGAACGTTTCATGAGCTTGCTGATGGCCTGTGCAAGGTCTTCAAGTTTGCTGAGATTGTGAACAGCCAGCATGCCATCTGCGTGTTGATGCAAGACTTGAGCACCGTTGGCCAGCGGCGCGTAGCCATCAAAGCGCAAGAGGGGATTGAGCCAGAACAGTTGACGGCAATGCCTTTTCAGCCACTGCACTTCAGACTGCAATTGTTCAGGTGTGCCTGTGTCCAAGCCATCGCTGATGAGCAGCACCATGGTTCTGCGCCCGACCAAGCAACGCGCATGACGCTCGCGCAAAGTAGTCAATGAAGCGCCCAACCGGGTGCCCCCGGCGAAATCGGCGATGCGCGCGTTGGCTTCATCGAGCATCCGGTCGGTATCCTTGTGCTTGAAAGCGGGACGCAGATCCGTGAGGTCGGTGCCGAAAGCAAAAACAGCGCGTGGGTGAGCCCGAGTGGCTTGGTGCAAAAAGGCTAATAGCAATCGGGCGTATCGCTCCATGGACCCGGAAATATCCACCAAAACCAGCAATGGCAAGGCCTGTGCTTGACGCGCACGTCGGGGCAACCATAGCAACTCACCTTCCGATCGACCCGCTTGCTTCATGGCCGCGGGCCAATGCGGGCGCTGACCGCGCAAACCCGAACGGGTGCGCCGACCAGGCACCGGTGCCAAAGACAATGGAATGTCGCGGACCAAGCGTTCAATCAAGCGGAATTCACTGGCGTTCAGTGTCGCAAAGTCTGCATGCTGCAACCGTTGACGGTCACTGGCGGTCATGGCCGCATCGAGTTGAATTTCACTTTCCTGGCGTGGACCACCTTCGGTCTTCTTGGTTGCGGCCAAGGCCTCTTGAACCCTGGCTTTGCGCGAGGGTGGTTGCCCCTGGCGCACCTTGGGCAACATTTGCGCCAACAGTTGCTGCGCCAATTCGGGGTTTCTGAACAAAGCCAAAAAAAGCTGATCAAAGACCTCCATGTCTTGCTGGCGGTTGACCAAGACCGACCCCAGAGCAGCGTGAAGGTCTTCTTTTCGCTCTACACCCACAAGGCCAGCAGCTTCAATGGCCAATGCCATGCGTTGGCTGTCAATGGGCACACCCGCCCTGCGCAAGGCGCGGCCAAAACCAATGATGTTTTCCGGCAGCTTGCCGCTGCGCGCATCCCCGAGTTTCATGCGCTCAGGCCTGCTGCGGCGCAGGTCGCAAAAGTTCGTCGATCATGGGCACCAGCGCGGCCACATCTTCACGCTGCTTGAACAAGATGCCCGCCGTATCCTGAATCACCTCAGGGTCCAACGCGAGGGTATCGAGCGCAACCAGCGCCTTGGCCCACTCCACGCTCTCGGCAATCCCCGGCGAACGCTGGAAGGCATTGGCAAATGGCAAAGAACGCAGGCGCGACACAAATTCTGTGACAGCTTCGGTCAACAAGGGGCCAGCGTTGGGCACTTGGCTTTGCACAATCGCATGCTCGCGTTCACGCTCGGGGTAATCCATCCACTGGTATAGGCAGCGACGTTTGACCGCATCGTTCAAGTCACGCGTTCGGTTGCTGGTGAGGATGGTGATGGGTGCGACCCGGGCCTTGATCGTGCCCAGTTCCGGAATGCTGACTTGGTATTCGCCCAGGTATTCCAGCAAAAAGGCTTCAAAAGGTTCATCGGCACGGTCGACTTCATCGATCAACAACACAGCCCCCGGTGACGGAGCCTCCAAAGCCTGCAACAAGGGCCGACGGATCAGAAAGCGGGGTTGGTAGACGGCTTGCTCGATCTCGGCCGCACTCTGTGTGGCTTGTGCGGCGCGCATGTGCAGCAGCTGGGCCGTATGGTTCCACTCATACAGGGCTTCGCGCTGCTCCATGCCGTCGTAACACTGCAGGCGCAGCATGGGCCGCCCCAAGACCTTGGCCAGTGCTTTGGCCAATTCTGTTTTACCGACCCCAGGCTCCCCCTCCAGCAGCAGCGGCCTGCCCAGCCTGATGGCCAGAAAAACCGATGTCGCCAAGCGACGGGGCGCGTGGTAACCCACACCCTCCAGGGAGTGGGTCAGTGCATCGATGCTGACAAACTCGTCAATGACTTCACGCATTGGCCTGTTGCACCGCCCGCTGAGTCTGCACCTTGATCAACTGGGCACGGTAAGCCGCGCTGGCATGCAAGTCACCATTGAGCTCACTGGCATCGATCGTCACGCCTTCGACCGCCTCTGGCGTGAAGCTCTTGGACAAAGCGGCCTCAAGGCCTGCATGGCGAAACACACCATTGCCCGCACCCGTGATGGCCACGCGAACGCCCTGGTCCGTTTGCGCCACAAACACACCCACCAGCGCAAAGCGCGAAGCAGGTTGGCGGAACTTGGCATAAGCCGACTTTTTAGCCAACGGGAAATGGATGGCAGTGATCAACTCACCCTCTTCCAAAGCCGTGGTGTACATACCCTGGAAAAAATCATCGGCGGCGATCTTGCGCTTGTTGGTTTGCAACGTAGCACCCAGTGCCAAGACGGCGCTGGGGTAACAAGCGGCGGGATCGTTGTTGGCCACCGACCCGCCCATGGTGCCCATGGCACGAACCTGGCGGTCACCGATGTTGCCCGCCAAGGCAGCCAATCCCGGGATCGAGGATTTCACCTCAGCGCTGTCGGCCACAAATTCATGGCGAGTCATCGCGCCAATGACCAGTGTGTTGCCTTCTTTGTTGATCCCGCTGAGCTCAGTCACAGCAGCCAGGTCAACCAAGCAGCTGGGCTGCGCCAGGCGTTGCTTAAGTGAAGCGATCAAGGTCTGGCCACCAGCCAGCGCTTGGCCACCTGCAGAGATTTTGGCCACTGCGTCCGTCAATGCGGCGGGCCGTTCGTATGCGAATGCGTACATGTTGTGATTCCTCAGGCTTTGGCTTGTTGAATGGCGGTCCACACCCGGTTCGGGCTGGCTGGCATGTCGAGGTCCTTGACACCCAAAGGTGCCAATGCATCGAGCACGGCGTTCATGACTGCTGGTGGCGAGCCGATGGCACCGGCTTCGCCGCACCCTTTGGTGCCCAACGGGTTGGTGGTGCAAGGGGTGCACACATGGCCGATGGTGAAGGCGGGGAAATCGTCGGCACGCGGCATGGCGTAGTCCATGAAGGACCCCGTCAAGAGTTGACCGGTCTCGCGGTCGTACACGCAGTGCTCCATCAGCGCCTGTCCGATGCCCTGAACCAAACCACCGTGCACCTGACCTTCGACGATCATCGGGTTGATGATGGTGCCGAAGTCATCCACAGCGGTGAACCGGTCCACGCGAACCTGACCTGTTGCGGGGTCAATTTCGACCTCGCAGATGTAAGTACCGGCCGGGAAAGTGAAGTTGGTCGGATCGTAGAACGCGGTCTCGTTGAGACCTGGCTCCAACTTGTCCAGCGGGTAGTTGTGGGGCACATAGGCGGTCAGGGCCACTTGGCCAAAAGTGACCATTTTGTCCGTGCCCTTGACCTTGAATTCACCACCGGCAAAGTCCACATCGGCATCGCTGGCTTCCATCAGGTGAGCCGCAATCTTTTTGGCTTTGGCCTTAATTTTGTCCAGCGCACGCATGATGGCCGCACCACCCACCGAGATGGATCGCGAACCATAAGTGCCCATGCCAAAGGGCACCCGGCCCGTGTCACCGTGCACGATGTCCACTTGGTCGGGCGAGAGGCCCAAACGCGCGGCCACCACCTGTGCAAACGTGGTTTCGTGGCCTTGGCCGTGGCTGTGCGAACCGGTGAAAACGGTCACGCTGCCCGTGGGGTGCACGCGCACTTCACCGCACTCGAACAGGCCTGCCCGCGCACCCAACGCACCCGCCACATTGGAAGGGGCCAATCCGCAAGCTTCGATGTAGCTGGAGTAACCCAGGCCACGTAACAAGCCTTTGGCTTTGGATTGCGCTTTGCGTTGCTCAAGACCGGCCACATCGGCCAATTCATTGGCTTGTTTCAAGCAGGCGTGGAAGTCACCTGTGTCGTACTGCAAGGCAACCGGTGTCTGGTAGGGGAACTCGGTGATGAAGTTGCGACGGCGAATTTCGTCTTGCGACAGGCCCATTTCCCAGGCAGCGCGAGAAACGATGCGCTCCAGCAGATACGTCGCCTCTGGTCGGCCTGCGCCTCGGTAAGCATCCACTGGCGCTGTGTTGGTGAACCAGGAATCCACCTCCACATAGACCTGTGGTGTCTTGTACTGACCCGCCAGAAGCGTGGCGTAAAGGATGGTCGGCACCGCGGTGGAGAAAGTCGAGAGGTACGCCCCCAGGTTCGCGTCGGTGTGGACACGGAAGCCCAGGAACTTGCCATCTGAGTCCATCGCCAGTTCAGCATGGGTGACATGGTCACGGCCATGGGCATCTGACAAGAAGGCTTCCGAGCGGTCGCAATTCCACTTGATGGGGCGGTTGAGTTTTTTGGAAGCCCAAGTCAGGCACACATCTTCGGCATACAGATAAATTTTGGCACCAAAGCCGCCACCCACATCAGGTGCAATCACGCGCACTTTGTGTTCTGGCAGGCCCATCACAAATGCCGTCAAAAGCAGGCGCTCAACGTGAGGGTTCTGGTTGGACACATACAGGGTGTAGTCGTCACCTGCCCGGTTGTAGTGCCCGATGGCAGCACGCGGCTCCATGGGGTTGGGCGCCAAGCGGTTGTTGACCAGGTCAATTTGGGTCACATGGGCCGCATTGGCAAATGTTTGATCGACGGCCGCCTTGTCGCCGATGGCCCACTTGTAGCATTGGTTATTGGTGGCGATGTCATGGATCACAGGTGCGCCCGGGGCTTGCGCATCACGCACATCCACCACAGCGGCCAAGGGCTCGTAATCCACCACCACCAACTCGGCCGCATCGCGGGCTTGCTCGTAGGTTTCTGCCACGACCATGGCCACATGGTCGCCCACATAACGCACTTTTTCGAAGGCCAAAATCGGATGCGGCGGCTCCTTCATGGGTTCGCCATTGGTGCTGGTGATCAACCAACCGCAAGGCAAACCGTTGATTTTGTCTGCGGCCACATCCTGGCCATCCAAAATGCCAATCACACCCGGCGCAGCCAAGGCAGCCGTTTTGTCGATGCTGCGAATTTTGGCGTGCGCGTGGGGTGAACGGACGAAGTAGCACTGCGCCATGTTGGCCAGCACGATGTCGTCGGTGTACTGGCCCGCTCCGGTCAGGAAACGGTAGTCCTCCTTGCGGCGGAGGGACTCACCAATGTGAGGGAGGTTGGAAAAATCGGAAGCACCCATGTTCGATCTCCTTAGGACTTCATGGCCGCTGCACCTTGCAGAACGGACTTGACAATGTTTTGATAGCCCGTGCAGCGGCACAGGTTGCCCTCGAGCGCCTCGCGCACCTCGTGTTCGCCCGCATTGGGCTGACGCTTGCAAAGGTCCAGCGCACTCATGACCATGCCCGGCGTGCAAAAGCCGCACTGCAATCCATGGCACTCCTTAAAGGCTGCCTGCATGGGATGCATGGTGCCATCGGCTGACGCCAAACCTTCGATGGTCTCGACCTCGGTGCCAGCAGCCTGCGCCAAGAGCATGTTGCAAGACTTGACGGCCCGGCCGTTCATCAGCACGGTACAAGCCCCACATTGGGCCGTGTCACAGCCGACATGGGTGCCTGTGAGTTTGAGTTGCTCTCGCAACGCCTGCACAAGCAGCATATGGGGCGCTGCCTCCACCACAACGGCCTTGCCGTTGACCTTGAGTTGAACCTGCATTCTTGTCTCCTGTAAAAAGGTTTCCATCTTCATTGCAACACGCACACACAAAGGCTTCCATGCGTGAAAGCCCTAACACTTTTTTGATCCGCAAGGCAAAGTCAAACCTTGCGGCATGTCACTTGCCCGCGTTCGGGAAAAACAGCTGCTCGCCGCCGATCTTGTAATCGGCAATCACACCCTGACCAGCGGCCGAGGTGATCCAGTCCACAAACTTCTGCGCATCGGCCTGCTTGACGTGCGCATGCTTGGCAGGGTTGACCACCATCACGCCGTACTGGTTGAACAAGCGGTTGTCGCCCTCCACCAAAATGGCCAGATCAGCGCGGTTCTTGAAGTTGAGCCAGGTGGCACGGTCGGCCAGGACATAGGCGCCTGTAGAGGCCGCAATGTTCAAAGCCGGGCCCATGCCGCAGCCGCATTCCTTGTAGCCGCTGCCTTTCTTGTCGGCCACGTTGGCCGTTTTCCAAAAACGCAATTCGGCCGCATGCGTGCCGCTCTTGTCACCCCGCGACACAAAGGCCGCGTTGCCGGCCGACAACTTGGCCAAGGCCGCCACAATGTCTTTGCCTTTGGTGGCGGCCGGGTCGGCCTTGGGGCCGATCAGCACAAAGTCGTTGTACATGACGGGCAAGCGCTTGATGCCAAAACCATCGGCCACAAACTTTTCTTCGGCTGCCTGGTCGTGCACAAACACCACATCGGCATCACCCCGGCGCGCCATGTCCAGCGCCTGACCTGTGCCCAGCGCCACCACTTTCACGTCCAGGCCACTGGCCTTTTTAAAGGCGGGCAGCAAGTGCGCGAACAAGCCCGATTGCTCGGTCGATGTGGTGGAGGACATGACGATGGACTGGGCTTGTGCCCACACCGAGGTGGTGGCCAAAACGGCGCACACCAAGGTGCGACGGGTCATTGAAAGCGTGAAGGTCATGAAAGTTCTCCTTGAACAAAAGCATGGGCTGCCGGGCTGCATTCAGCCAGCAAGGCAGGATTGAAAAAATCGGCCACGGGCAAGTCGGCCATCACTTGCCCGAACTCCAGATAAACGACGCGGGTGGCCAGGCGTTTGACTTGGCCCAGGTTGTGACTGGCCCAGACCAGGGTCAGCGGGCGCTCTTGGTTGCTGGCAAAGTCGGCCATCAGGGCTTCGACTTCGCGTTTGGCATGCGGGTCCAGGCTGGCCGTGGGTTCGTCCAGCAGCAGCACATCGGGCTGCCGTGCCCAGGCGCGAGCCAAGGCCAGGCGTTGTTGCTGCCCGCCCGACAACTGGCGGCCGTTTTGCTGCGCCACAGACAGCAATCCCACGCGCTCCAAGGCCTGCAGTGCCAGCTCCTTGGCAGAGGACCAAGACAGGCCGCGAGCGCGGTCCAGCCACAAGCCCAACGCGACGTTGTTCTGTGCCGACAGGCGCAGCAAATGCGGCCTTTGAAACAGCATGGCCTGGCGCACACCCGGCGCTTGTTGCACCTGGCCTTGCGTGGTCGGCACCAAACCATGCAGAGTGCGCAGCAAGCTGCTTTTGCCCGAGCCATTGGCCCCCACCAGCGCCACGCGTTCACCCGCCACAATGCGCAAGCTCACGCCCTTCAAGGCTTGTTGCGCCCCCAATTGAACGCTCACAGCGTCCAGCGTGATCTGCACGGTGCTCATGACTGCACACCCACCAGCCCATCAGCCGCCGCTGGCCGCCCATGGCGCGCCTCACCCCAGCGACGCAGGCCTGCCACCAAGGTGTTGAGCAACAGCACCACCGCCAAGAGCACCATGCCCAGCCCCAGCGCCAGCGGCAAATCGCCCTTGCTG
>CAJBLW010000422.1 GCA_903953985.1 uncultured Burkholderiales bacterium | reverse complement strand
GTCGGTCATGTCGTTGCCGCGAACGGCGCGAAACGTGACGCCCGCTTCGTGCACCTTGCGGCGTTCCTGGCGGATTTTGTTGCGTTTTTCCTGGGTCAGGCTGCCCAAAAGATCATCGAAGTCGCGCCATCCCTGGTTTTGCCAGTGGAACTGCACCTGGTCGCGCTGCAGCAGGCCAGCTTGCTCGCAGGCCTGCAAGTCGTGTGGGCTGCCAAACAAAATGTGCAGGGACGGGATGTTGTTGGTTTGGCAAATGTCCAGCAAGGCGGCCAGCAGGGCTTGGCGGGCTTCGTTGGATTCGGCCAGCAAGCGGCTGCCAGGCACGGGCGTGAACGGTGAGGCGACCAAGGCTTTGGGGTAATAGTCGAGGCCGTGGCGCTGGTAGGCATCCGCCCAGGCGTGGTCAAACACGTATTCGCCGCGTGAGTGGGTCTTGATGTAAAGCGGGCAGGCGGCGGCCAAAACCTCGCCTTGCGGGGTGCCCCGCCACAGACTGATGACTTGCAGCGTCCAGCCGGTCTGGGGTGCGGCCGATTGGCTGGTCTGCATGGCCGACAAATAGGCATGCTGCATGAAGGGGGATGGGGCGTCTTGCCGGGCGAGCAGGCTGTCCCACGCCTCAGGCGCGATGGCGTTCAGGTCGTCCTGCACCCGGGTGACATAATTCAAGCTCACATTTTCCAGCACCTGTATGACTCTCCAAATTCGTGTGGCCCAGCTCAACTTTGTCGTCGGTGACATGCAGGGCAATGCCCGCAAGATCATCGACTTCGCCACCCGCGCGCATGCCGAGGGTGCGCGCCTGGTGCTGACGCCCGAGCTGTCGATTTGCGGCTATGCGGCCGAAGACCTTTTCCTGCGCCCGTCGTTCATCGACGCCTGCGATGATGCCCTGAAAACGGTGGCCCGCGAACTGGCTGGGTTAAAAGGCTTGCATGTGGTGGTGGGTCACCCTGAAGGCGGCGGCCTGCGCACCCGCAGCGTGGCGGTGACGCGCCGCCACAACCGCGCCAGTGTGCTGTGCGAAGGACATGTGGTCTGCGCTTACGACAAGCGCGAGTTGCCCAACTACCAGGTGTTTGACGAGCGCCGTTATTTCACCCCCGGTAACGGGGTCGGGGTGTTCGAGGTTGAGGGCGTGCGGGTGGGACTGCTGATTTGCGAAGACGCCTGGTTTGACGAACCGGCCCGCCTGGCGCGCGACGCGGGCGCGCAAATGTTAGCGGTGCTGAACGCCTCGCCTTTTCATGCGGGCAAGGGCCCGGAGCGCGAGCAACGCATGCGAGAGCGGGTGACGGATTGCGGCTTGCCTCTGATTTACGCGCATTTGGTGGGCGGCCAGGACGAGGTGATTTTTGAAGGGCGCTCGTTTGCCCTGAACCTCCAAGGCCAAGTGGTGGCGCGAGCCGAAGGGTTTCGCGAAGCGGCTATGTCGGTGCAGATTCAGTCCGTACCCATGGGTGTGGACTTGAGCGCTGCGCCCGAGGCTTTGGTGCCCATGGCCAACGCCGATGCCGAGTTGTGGGATGCGCTGGTGCTGGGCGTGCGTGATTATTTGGGCAAGAACGGTTTTAAGGGCGCCATTCTAGGCCTGTCGGGCGGCATCGATTCGGCGCTGGTGCTGGCGATTGCGGTGGACGCGATCGGGGCCGACAAGATTCACGCGGTCATGATGCCCTCGCCTTACACGGCCGACATCAGCTGGATCGATTCGCGCGACATGGTCAAGCGCCTGAACGTGCGTTACGACGAGATCTCGATCGCGCCGCTGTTCGATGGCTTCAAGCTGGCGCTGTCGGCGCAGTTTGAGGGCTTGAAAGAAGACACCACCGAAGAGAACATCCAGGCCCGCATTCGCGGCACGCTGCTCATGGCGTTGTCCAACAAGACCGGCTCGATTGTCCTGACCACCGGCAACAAGAGCGAGATGGCAACGGGTTACTGCACGCTGTATGGCGACATGGCGGGCGGTTTTGCGGTCATCAAGGACGTGGTGAAGACCCGCGTGTTTGACCTGGCCCGCTGGCGCAACCTGAACGACCCGTATGGGATGGGCAGCCAGCCGATCCCTGAGCGCATCATCACCCGCCCACCCAGCGCCGAGCTGCGCCCCGACCAGAAAGACCAGGACAGCCTGCCTGCTTATGAGGTGCTGGACGCGATCATCCAGCGTTACATGGAAAACGATGAGGGTGTGGAGGCGCTGATCGCCGATGGTTTTGAGCGGGCCGATGTGGAGAAAGTGACCCGCCTGATCAAGCTCAACGAATACAAACGCCGCCAGTCGCCTGTGGGCATTCGCGTGACGCACCGCAGCTTTGGCAAGGATTGGCGTTATCCTATGACCAACAAGTTTCGGGCCTGAATTCAGGCGCTCTCAATCTTTCGAGGACATTTCACATGAAGCAGATCACCG
>CAJBLW010000421.1 GCA_903953985.1 uncultured Burkholderiales bacterium | reverse complement strand
GCTGTTCATGCTTGTCGCTTGTTGATAGGTTCAAATCGTGTGGCCAGCTCAGGCTTTGCCCAGTCAGCTGCTCCACCGCCAGGCGGTCTGATTCATTGTCCACATCCAGCCGGAAGAGGCTATGGGGGGTTTCCCAGCGGTACACGGCTTCGGGGTGGGCTTGCATCCATTGGCGTGCGCCCATTTCGTCGCCGCCCGCCAAAATTTGCGCCACCACCGCACCAGAGAAGACCACCGGGTTGCCGGGCAAGCCTTGTACGATCGGTTGCAAGAGTTGCGTGCCAGCCGGGCGCTGCGCAAAAGCCTGCAGCAATGCCAGCACCGCTGGCGCGTCGATCAACGGTTGGTCGGCCAGTGCCACCAGCACCGCATCCAGATCGGGAGGCAAGGCCCGCAAACCGGTGCGCAATGAGCTGACATGGCCGTCGTCGGGCTGCGGGTTGCGCACTGGCTGGGCCGCCCAGCGGGCCAAGGCCCCTTCTTGCAAGATGCGCTCTGCGTGGTGTCCCAGCACCACCCCAATGGGGCTCACGCCCGCCAAAGTCATTGCCTGCAATTGCCGCTCCAGCAAGCTCAAACCGTCTAACTGCAGCAGGCATTTGGGCCGATGGCCCATGCGGCTGCCCGCGCCGGCGGCCAGCACGAGGCCGCCTGTGCGAAGTGCGGGCCCCGGTGTGGGCTGAACAAGCGGTGTCACGTTCAATCGAGCGCTCCGTATCGGTTGCAGACCGGCCATTGTGACGGGGTAATTCGGCAGCGCTGCCGCTCGGGTGTCACCTCAGCGCGAGACCGCCATGGCCCTACTTACCCAAAACCGCTACAGTATTTTCTTTTGCGCCGACCCGAGGAGATCCCAACATGAACGCCCCCCTGCACCGCGAAATGCCCGATGGCGCGCTCGACAGCGTCCGCGCCCTGAACGACGTGACCCGAGCCTGGGACAGCACCATCCTGCCCGAGTTGAAAAAGTACATCGAGATCCCCGCCAAGTCGCCCGCTTTTGACGCCGATTGGGCCGCGCACGGCCACATCGAGTCGGTGTTGCGCCGCGCTGCCCAATGGGTCGAGGCGCAAAAGGTGGAAGGCCTCACGCTCGAGCTCATCCAGCTGCCCGGGCGCACGCCCGTCATGTTCTTTGAAGTGGCCGCCACCCGCGCCGCCAGCGAGGGCTCGGGCCAGACGGTGCTGATGTACGGCCACCTGGACAAGCAGCCCGAGTTCAACGGCTGGCGCAACGATCTCGGCCCCTGGACCCCGGTGTACGAAGACGGCAAGCTCTATGGCCGTGGCGGCGCGGACGACGGTTACGCGGCCTACGCCAGCATCGCCGCGGTGCAGGCGCTCAAAAGCCAAAACACACCTCACCCGCGCATCGTGGGTTTGATCGAGACCTGCGAAGAATCGGGCTCGTATGACCTGCTGCCTTATGTGGACGCGCTGCGCGCACGCATGGGCGATGTCGGCCTGGTGATTTGCCTGGACAGCGGCGCGGGCAACTACGACCAGCTGTGGCTCACCACCAGCCTGCGCGGCATGGCCAGCGGCACGCTCAAGGTGCAGGTGCTAACCGAAGGCATCCACTCGGGCGACGCCTCGGGCCTGGTGCCCTCAAGCTTTCGCATCATGCGCCAGGTGCTCGACCGCCTCGAAGACAGCGCCACCGGTCGCCTGTTGCCCGCCAGCTTTCACTGCGAAGTGCCCGCCGAGCGGCTGGCGCAAGCCCAAGCCACGGCCGCCATCTTGGG
>CAJBLW010000420.1 GCA_903953985.1 uncultured Burkholderiales bacterium | reverse complement strand
CCCAAAGGGCTGATTATGGGTCCTCTGGACCGCTTCATTTTTGGCGAGTGTCTTGCGCAAAGCAGCCAACACGTGGACTTGGTGGGAGCATCGAGTGGCGCGTGTCGCATGGCCACGGCGTGCCTGAACGACCCGGTTTCTGCGTTTGAACGTCTGGAGCACGACTACATCCACCAGCATTACGAACCGCTTCCAGGCAAACAGCGTGTCAGCGCTGAGCAGGTGAGCAATGCCTTTGGCCTCAGCCTGCAAGCGTTCTATGGTGGCCGTATCACTGAAGTGCTGAACCATCCACGCTACAGGCTGCACATCGTCACTTCGCACGGGCGGCACATCTTGCGGCGCGAACACACGCTGTGCACGCCACTGGGCTATGCGGGGGCTTTTTTGAGTAACGCAGTGCTCCGCCGGGCTCTGGGTAGCTGGCTGGAACGGGTGGTGTTTTCAGGGCAGGGCACCCCATTACCTTTTGACTCGCAAGACTTTCGCACCCGTGCTGTGGGCCTGACAGAAGTCAATTTCATGCCCGCGCTGCAAGCCAGTTGCGCCATCCCGTTTGCCCTGAAAGCGGTGCACGACATCCCCGGCGCACCCGCTGGTGCGTACTGGGATGGCGGCATCACCGATTACCACCTGCACTTGAACTGGAATGCACCAGTGAAGGGTCCAGAGCGTGCCATCGTGCTGTATCCGCATTTCCAGCAAAACGTGGTGCCTGGTTGGCTAGACAAAGCGCTCAAGTGGCGGCACGGCACAACGCCTTTTCTGGACAGCACCATCGTCTTGGCTCCCAACCCCGAGTGGGTCAAAACCCTGCCGAACGGCAAATTGCCCGACCGCAAGGACTTCTTGACCTATGACCGCAATCTGGCGGGGCGGGTGAAGGTGTGGACTGCCGCTGCCCGTGCCAGTCAGCAATTGGCGGATGAGTTCAGCCACTGGTTGCAAAATCCTGCCTCTTCCATGGTTCTGCCTTTGTAAGGATCGCTCATGTCTCAAGCCTATGTGGTCGGTCAAATGACCGTGAAGCACCCCGAAAAATGGGCCCAATACCGATCGCAGGTCTTGGCCACCTTGTTGCCTTTTGGCGGTGAGCTCGTGTTTCGTGGTGAACAGGTTCAGTCGTTTTCGGGCGTTAACCCGCACCCCGACATCGTGGTGATCCGTTTTCCTTCCTTGGGCGATGCGCAGGGTTGGCATGGTTCTGCAGCCTATCAAGCGCTGATTCCTTTGCGCCAAGAAGCGGCTGACGTTGTTTTGGTCACTTATGCCTCATGACCCTTCTGCTAAAGTGGATAATCACGGCATGTTGACCCCACCCCTTTTTCTCACCGCCGCGCTCTATAAATTCGTCGATTTGCCGGACTTCGTCGATCTTCAAGCGCCTTTGCAAGCCTGCTGCGAGGCCAACGAGGTCAAAGGCACGTTGCTGCTGGCGCATGAAGGCATCAATGGCACGATTGCTGGACCTGAAGACGGCATCCGCGCCGTGCTGTCTCATCTACGGGCCGATTTGCGTCTGGCAGGTCTGGTGCACAAGGAGTCTTGGAGCCCCAAGCCGCCT
>CAJBLW010000419.1 GCA_903953985.1 uncultured Burkholderiales bacterium | reverse complement strand
CGTTCCTTGCTCGATAAAAACCAGTTCCACGACCCTTTGGACGAGGCCCTTAACTTGGGCATTTCCTCAGCCACTTGGCCCCTTTTCGGCCTTTTGTGGCCATCGGGGATGCGCATGGCTGAACGCATGGCACGCCGCCCCGTGACGGGCGAGCGCATTTTGGAAATCGGTTGCGGCTTGGCATTGTCCAGTCTGGTGGCGCACCGCCGGGGTGCGCAGATCACAGCCAGTGATTGCCACCCACTGGCGCATGCATTTTTGGACGAGAACACGCGCATCAATGGCCTCGCCCCCATCACTTACCGGCACGGTTTGTGGGGCACGGCTGCGCTACGCCAAGATGGCTTGCCTGTGCTGACAGCGGTCAAAGATGCTGCCGTGAGCGGTGAATTTGACCTGATCGTGGGCAGCGATATTCTCTACGAACGTGACGATGAGGGCACACTGGCCCAATTCATCGGTGAACACGCCGCCCGCAGTTCAGAGATCTGGGTGATCGACCCCAACCGGGGCAACCGCGCCGCCTTTCACAAACACATGGCGCATGCGGGTTTTGCAATGCACGAACAGGTGCTGGACCAGGCCGCACACGACGGCGTAGAGGCTTACAAGGGGCGCATGCTGACGTACACGCGCCATTGAGATGGATCCCGGATCACGTCCGGGATGACAAAGCAAAAAAGTCCGAGATGATAATTCTCAACTGACACCCCAGGCTTGATCAGCGGTCTCTCTACTGTCACCCCGGGCTTGATCCGGGGTCCATGCTCACCACCCCACAAGTCACAAACTCAGGTCGTAGCCGATCGTGATCGGCGCATGGTCTGAAAACTTCTCGCCTTTGTAAATGTGCTCGGTGCGGGCCTTTTCGGCCACGGCGGGCGTGGCCAGGTGGTAGTCCAGGCGCCAGCCCACGTTGTTGGCATAGGCTTGACCTCGATTGCTCCACCAGGTGTAGCAATCGTCGGTGGTGTGCGGCTGCAGTCGGCGGTACACATCCACCAGTCCCCCTTCGGTGGTCAGCTGCGTCATCCAGGCGCGCTCCTCGGGAAGAAAACCACTGTTCTTCTGGTTGCTGCGCCAGTTTTTCAAATCAGCCTGCTGATGCGCAATGTTCACGTCGCTGCACACGATGAAGTCGCGCTCGGCCTTGAGGGCCATCAGGTGGGGGTACATCACGCTCAAGAATCGAAACTTGGCCTCTTGCCGCTCGGGGCCAGACGAACCGCTGGGAAAGTACACACTGATGATGGACAGCTTGCGCGCTGGCGTGTCGAAGCGCGTTTCGACATAACGCCCTTCGACATCGAACTCGCCGCCGTCAAAACCCACCACCACGTCACTGGGTTCGTGGCGGGTGTAAACACCCACGCCCGAGTAGCCTTTTTTCTCGGCGAAATGAAAGTAACCCTTCAGTCCTGCGAGCTCTTCAAACTTGCCCGCCACATCGGGGGCTTGGGCTTTGACCTCTTGCACGCCAATACAATCGGGTTTTTCTTGCGCCAGCCAGGCTTCTAAGCCTTTGGTCGTGGCCGAGCGGATGCCGTTGAGGTTGAGGCTGGTGAGTTTGAACAAGGATTTCCCCATGGTGACAGGACAGGCAAGCAGCGCCGAGATGCAGGCGCTTGCTCAGGAATTTGTGCAGTTTGCGGTCGATTCTGGCGTCTTGCGCTTTGGGCAATTCAATACCAAAGCCGGTCGCATGAGCCCCTACTTTTTCAACGCCGGTCTATTTGACGACGGTGCCAAGCTGAGTCGACTGGCGCAATTCTATGCAAAAGCCTTGCTGACCAGTGGCATCGAGTTCGACATGATCTTCGGCCCGGCCTACAAGGGCATCCCACTGGGCGCGGCAGTGGCCATCGAACTGGCCCGCCTGGGCAAGAACGTGCCCTTTGCCTACAACCGCAAGGAAGCCAAGGACCATGGCGAAGGCGGCTCATTGGTGGGTGCGCCCCTACAGGGCCGCGTGCTGATCGTGGACGATGTGATGAGCGCGGGCACCGCTGCACGCGAGTCGATTGCGCTCATCAAGGCCGCAGGGGCCACACCACATGCCATCGCGATTGCACTGGATCGCCAGGAAATGGCCACTGAAAAACAGGCCGACGGCACGATCAAGGACTTGTCGCACAGCGCGGTTCAATATGTGCGCCACACTTTGGGCATGCAGGTGAGTACCATCGCCCAACTTTCAGACCTGCTGGCTTTCCTGGCCCGTCAAAACCAGCCTGAGTTGCAGGCTCACCTGGGCCCTGTGCAGGCCTATCGGGACCGTTACGGCGTCTGAGCTGGCCTATTTTTGCTTTTAGCGTGCGGCTTGGCGTTCGCTGGGATTCGACCAGACTTCACAGGTGCGCGCCAATTCCAGACGCGGCGAAACAACTCTAATGAATTGGTCTTGAAGTCATATTTATTGATTTATAAGAACTATTTGGCTGCATAATTCGATATCTTAACTACTAGTAAATTGTATTAACGGAGAAGCAGCTCCTTCAAACGCTGTTCACGTTTCGGAAAATCTAAATTCAGATTCTTTCAGGCACGGGGCGGTCTTGCTTGATTGTCCCAATCCTTATTCTTCGTCAAGCAAGCACCTTCGTTGCCCCATTTTTTTGCGCGGCGTTTGGGTGCTGAGCATCTTTTTTCACGAAATCACCATTTTCGGCTATTTATTTGTCTGGGGTACCCCAATTGGAGGATTCGTCATTCTTTTTTTTTAGCGAGAATTTCATTTTTAATGTAGTTAGTATTTCAACCGCAATGATCCGTCGAAAATACATTCTGTGGAGTTCAAAGCATCAAAAGCCGTTTTTTGGGTCTTTTGCCACTTATACGACCACTTGGTTCGTCTTGACGGGCGTCCTATTGCCTGTTGCGCTGCATGCGCAGACATTGCCTCAAGTGGTGAATCAGGCCTTGCAGACCTACCCAGCCGTTTTGTCAGCTTCCGCACGTGCGGCAGCCACCCGCAGCGACATCGCACGAGCGCGCAGCGCTCATTACCCTCAACTCGGCGTCAGCGCGACGGCCAATTCCGGCACCCTACCCGTTGGCACACAGCGAACCGCCATGACCCCAACAGCTCGACTCAACCTCTGGTCGGGCGGCAAGATTGAAGCCGAAGCTCAGCGAGCCGAAGCATTGGCACTGGCCTCCGAGTACCAGCAAGCCAACACACTGGACGAGGTGGCGCAACTGGCTGCTGAAGCCTATATCAATTGGGACAAAACCGCCGATTTGTACAGCCTGGCCGTTCGCAACGTGAACGCCCACCGCGAAACCCTGAATGACATTCAAAAAATTGCCCAAGCCGACACTGGACGCCGGGTGGATTACGAGCAAGCCTTGGTGCGCATGGAAAACGCCACCTTGGCCTTGCAGCAGCGCAAGTCAGATTTTGCGCAAGCCATGCAGCGCTTGCGTCGATTCTGGAAAGGTGAAATGGATGCACGGCCCATCAACTTGGACGCGGCCATGTCTGACTCTGGCGTTTTGGGCCGCATCCCCAATTCTTTGAGCAAGGCCATTGATTTGGTCTCCGAAGACTTGGCGACCATTGCGCAAGCTCGCGCCCAGCTACAGGCGGCACAGGCCAGTGTGCGTCAGGCCAAGGGGCAATACTGGCCCACCGTCGACTTGGCGCTGTCACGTCAAAACAACGTCATGACTGGCAAACAAGAAGCCTTGACCCAACTTCAGGTCAATGCGCCTTTCTACAACGGCGGCGGCACCTCGGCATTGGTTGAAAGTGCTGTCAACCAGGTGAAGTCAGCAGAGTTTGCATTGGAAGAAGCTCGCCTGCTGGCCCGTGAAAAAGCAGCGCTTGCCTGGCAAGAGTGGGCTTCGGCCAAAGGCCGTTCTGATACGGGCAGTGCACAGACCCTTGTGGGCGACAAGTTGGTCGACGCCTACCGACAGCAGTTTCGGGTCGCCAGGCGTTCCTTGTTGGATCTTTTGAACATCCAAGCCGACACATTCGGGTACCGCAGTGCGGCCAGAGCCGCCTTTCACGATGAACGTCTCGCTCGTGTACGCGTGCTGGCGGCAACTGGCGAACTGGCCAAACGCTTTGCAGCAGAGCCCGGTCTGGTGACTGCACCAGCCCAATGAACGATGTACCGACCCTCATAAATTCAACATGGCTAAATTGATCCCATTGCCCACCACGGGCGGTACCTCATCCCCCATCATCGACGATGCCCCGCCTCGCCCCGCCCAGAGGTCTGAGGCGATGGCCGACCCCTTGCTGCTGTGCATGACCATGGCCGCGAAACTGCTGGGTCGGCCCGTGCACTATCAAGTGATGCGAGCGGGGTTTGCTCTCGACAATCAAAACCGAGTGCCCTTGTCCGCCTATCCCGACATGGCGCACAAAAACGGCTTGATGGCCGCGTGGTCAACGGTTCGTTTGTCCGAGATTCCACACTACGTTCTCCCCGTGTTAATGCCCTTGATCGATGGGCGAGCCTGTGTACTGCGCTCCATTCAGGGAGACGAAGCCATCGTCTTGTGGGCCGACAAAGGCATGGAGGACCATCGGATTTCTCTGGCCGAATTGCAGGCCTTGGCACGCCCCGAGGTCTTGGCCCTGAAACTGCCACCGACGCGTCATGACCAAACCTTGACCCCCATGCAAGGCTCGGCCTTCAACTGGTTTTGGGGAACGCTTTGGCGCTTTCGCGCTTTTTACGTGGAGTCCATGGTGGCCACGGTGGTGGCCAACATCCTCACGCTGGCCTCGATCTTTTTCACCATGAACGTCTACGACCGTGTGGTGCCTACGGGTGCCTACACTTCCTTGTGGACCTTGGCCATTGGCACGTCTGTCGCCATTTTCTTGGAATTCATCATGCGCTGGCTCAAAGCCCGCCTGGTCGATCTGGGGGGCAAAAAGGCCGATTTGGCCATCAACGCGACACTCTTGCGCGAGATCATGGCCATTCGCCTGGAGCATCGACCACAGTCTGCGGGTATTTTTGCAAGTTCCATGCGGGACTTCGAATCGCTGCGGGACTTCTTTTCCTCAGCCTCTCTCGTCTTGTTGGCAGACATGCCTTTCGTCTTGATGTTTCTGGCCTTGATTGCCATGGTCGGAGGTCCACTGGTATGGATCCCTGCACTGGCCGTACCTGTGCTGATCATCATTGGGCTGCTTGCACAAAAGCCGCTGATGACCGCCATGCGCGAGAACATGAAGGAGTCGGGCGACAAGCAAAGCGTTTTGGTGGAGTCTGTCCTCAACCTCGAATTGCTCAAAGCTCATAACGCCGAAAGCTATTTGCAGAGGCGCTGGGAAATGTCCAACCTGGCGGGTGCCGACTCTTACAAGCGTATTCGCAGCATGACCAACTGGATCATGGGACTGACCACGTCGGTCCAGCAAATGATCACCGTGGCCATGGTGGTGGGTGGCGTTTACCTCATCCACGCCAACCAGTTGACTCTGGGTGGTCTGATTGCATCGGTGATCTTGGCGGGGCGTGCCATTGCACCTTTGGCCAGCGTCATGTCCTTGGCGTCTCGTTACCAGCAAGCCGCGACGTCGCTGGAGACACTGGATGGCCTGATGAAGCGTCCTCGAGATCGGGTGCATGGTCGCAATTACTTGGTCCCCGAAAACATTCAGGGGGGTCTACAAGCCGAAGCACTTGAATTTGCCTATCCAGGCGAACACAAGATTCCGGTGATCAAAAAACTCTCTATTCAGATTGCCCCGGGTCAAAAAGTCGCCATGCTCGGCCGCGTCGGCAGTGGAAAAAGCACCTTGTTGCGGTTGATGGCGGGTCTTTATGCCCCCGGTGCCGGCAGCATTCGACTTGACGGCGTGGATCTGCAGCAAATCGAGCCCAGTGAGGTTCGCAGTCGCATAGGTTACGTGGGCCAAGACCCACAGTTGTTCATGGGCACTGTGCGCGACAACCTGATCTTGGCCGACAGCTGGATCACCGATACCAAGATCATTGATGTGCTCAACGCTTTGAACATTTATGACATCGTCGCTACGCACCCGCTGGGCTTGGACATGCCCGTCACTGAAGCGGGGGGTGGTTTGTCGGGTGGCCAGCGCCAATTGCTCTCCATCGCTCGCATGATGCTGCGCAACCCTCAATTGGTTTTCATGGACGAGCCCACCTCCAACATGGACCAAAACACAGAAGCGCGCGTCATTACCGTCCTGAAGGATTGGTTGCAAGGACGAACACTCCTGATGGCCACCCACAGGCCCCAACTCCTGGAGTGGGTGGATTTGATTGCCGTCGTCGACAGTGGCCAATGCGTGGCCCTTGGACCCAAGCAGGAAATGATTGACAAATTGTCGCGTGGCATTGATGTCAATGGTGTGAAGAACCAAGGAGCATCGTCATGACCATGCGCAAAGCCAGCCGTTCAGGCTTTGGCGTCAAAACTGTTGAAGATGACGAACGTCGCGCCAGCCAGATGCTGGTCTGGGCCACCGGGCTGACTCTGGTTTTAGCCCTGGTTTGGGCCGCCATGTTCGAGCTTGACGAAATCACACGCGGCCAAGGCAAGGTGATCCCCACCAGCCGAGAACAAGTCATCCAAAGTCTTGACTCTGGGGTCTTGAGTGAATTGTTTGTCCGAGAAGGCAGTGTCGTTGAAAAGGATCAGATTCTTTTGCAAATCGACGATGCACGGACAGGTGCTGTTTTCAGGGAGGCGCAGGAAAAATTTCTCTCCTTAACCGCCTTGTCTGCTCGGCTCAAAGCAGAGGCCTATGGCACTGCACTCGTTTTCCCAACGGCCCTCAATGCGCACCCCGAACTGATGCGACAAGAGCTGCAGGCATTCAATGCCCGAAAGCGCTCGTTAACCCAGTCTTTGGAAGCCTTGGACACCTCCTTGGCCGCCGTCACTCGGGAGTTGACCATCACAGAGCCCATGGTGCGCCAAGGCGTGATGTCTGAAGTTGAGTTGCTCCGCCTTAAACGCCAGCAATCGGAGCTGATGGGACAACGTGCCGAAAGACAAAATCGTTACCTCACAGATGCCAACAACGAGCTGACACGGGTGGCATCCGAGCTTTCTCAGACCAAAGAAAATGCCTCTGCGCGGGAAGATGCATTCCTCCGCACAACGATTCGTTCGCCCATGAAAGGGGTCGTTAAGAATGTACAAATCACCACCGTAGGTGGCGTTGTGCAAGCGGGTCAACCGATTTTAGAAATCGTTCCCACTGAAGATGTGATGTTGGTGGAAGCTTATGTCAAGCCTTCTGAAGTGGCATTCTTGAAAGTTGGCCAAGCAGCTGTGGTGAAGCTGACCGCTTATGACTTCAACAAATATGGCGGACTCGAAGGTGTTTTGGAGCATTTGAGTCCCGACACCTTGCGTGATGAAAAACAAAAGAAGCCCGGCAACCCCGTGGAGCTTGAAGAAGGCTTCTACAGGATCATTGTTCGCGTGAAAGAGACAACCGATTTGCGCAACGGTTTGCGTCTGACTCCTTCCCCAGGCATGACGGCATCTGTGGAAATCCGCACGGGCTACAAGACCGTTCTTGAGTACCTTTTCCGTCCTCTGCAGAACGTCACGCAAGCTTTGCGTGAACGGTGAAATAACAACTTAGAAATGGAGCATCAACATGTCCGATGAATCTTCCCCTGTTATCGAAACTGATCGCCCTCACGCAACCCACAAAACCAGTTCTTCATCCAAGACTGTGACTCAGACGCCACAATTTTTGAGTACTGCAGAAGCTGCGCGCATTTTGGGTTTGTCTACCACCTTGGTTCAAACTTTGGTCGATCAGGGTGACCTCAAAGGATGGAAAACCCGTGGTGGACATCGCCGCATATCGCTGGACTCGATCATGGATTACCAAACAGTTTCACGACATGTGGTGGGTTCTCATTACAAACCTTCGCACAAGCCCAATGTCACGATCGTGATTGAATCGCCCCCTTTGTTTTTGGGACTCCAAGCGGAATGCGCATCATGGAGCTTGCCGATTGGCGTGAATTTCTTCGACTCGGTGACAGAGGCTTTGCTGGAATTGTCAAGCCTCAAACCAGACATGATTGTGGTCGAAATGTCGATGCCAAGGTCCCAACAAGAAAAGACTTTCCAGGCTCTTGAGAACTTTAACCAGCGCGGAAATATGCCTTTGTCGGTCGTGTTGATTACAGCCGAAAAGGATTTGAAAGCCAGCATGCCTGCCGGCTCCAGTTCATCAATCCAGGTGGTATCTGGCCCCATGACGGCGGTCTGGTTACACGCCTACCTCACTGGCGTGATCGCCTCTTGCAGGCCCTGAATCCTGGAGCCGTTTGCTTGGATATTGCAAAAAGATTCACATTCATCTGTGGGCATTGCGATACCTTAGCCTGCTGAGTCTTCACAAGGCTTCCAAGAAACCCAATGGTGCGGCTGGCGGGGATCGAACCCACGACCCTTGGCTTCGGAGGGCCGAACTCAACGACGAAGCTCTGGGTCATGTTCGACACCGCGGCTTTTGTGGCGCCGTAGGCGCACCACTGCGGCACGGAGGTCCGTGCGGTAATGGACGAGAGGTTGATGATGCGGCCGTAGCGGTATTTGACCATTACGTCCGCACAGGCCTTCGTGGGAACAACCGTGCAGATGACGTTGAACTCGAAAACGCTTCGCCAGTCTTCCGGAGTCGACTGCATCAGTGTCTTTGACATGGGGAGCGCAGCGTTTCCAACAACCCAACGCCATCCCCATCCTGGCGCTTGACTTGGCGTCGGGGCGCAACATGCAGGCGACACAACGCTGAAGGCAGCGGCGACTAACCCAGCACGGCCATGGCAGCGGTCGCACGCGCCAGCACGCCACCACCCTCCCCGCGACGGAGCTCTGCGGTGGCGAAGGCGAGGCGGCCTCCCAACTGGTCGATACGTGCCACGGCAATCAGGTCGCCCGGGAGCACCGGCTTCTCGAAGTGCAGATTGAGCGAGACCGTCACCGCCACCTTGGGCGGCTCCAGCGCGCCGAGGATGGGGAACACCAGCGCGAGATCCAGCATCGTGCTTATCACGCCACCATGGACGGTGCCGTTGCCCTGCATGTGGCGTTGCGACGCCGTGAAACCCACCGTGAGGCTGCGCGCGGTCGGGTCCCATTTTTGCAGCACCATCGCCAGATCGGCGGCCACAGGATTTGTGTCGATAGGCAGCGGCGCGTCGGGTGCCTGTATGAAGCGGCGCACCAGCAGCTGATCGGGGTTCTTGCCAGCCATCAGATCTTGCGCTCGCGGTCGGCCCAGTAGGGCGCACGCAACTCGTTCTTGAGCACCTTGCCTGCGCCAGAAAGCGGCAGCCGCTCCGGCCGCACGACCACGCTGCGCGGCACCTTGTAGCCGGCGACCTTTTCGCGGGCCCAGGCCTGCACGGCCTCGGGCGTGAGTTTCGCTCCTTCGCGCGGCACCACGATCGCGTGCACGCGCTCACCCCATTTGTCGTCGGGGATGCCGATCACGGCCACCTCGGCCACGCCCGGCATCAGCGAGATGGCGTTCTCGACCTCCGTCGAGTAGATGTTCTCGCCGCCGCTGATGATCATGTCCTTGAGCCGGTCGACGATGTAGACGTAGCCGTCCTCATCCATCACGGCGGCGTCGCCGGTGTGGAACCAGCCGTTGCGCATGGCCACCGCCGTCTCCGCAGGCTTCTTCCAGTAACCCTGCATCACCGTAGGTCCGCGCACAACGATCTCACCGGTTGTGCCGCGCGGCACTTCGCGGTCTTCGCTGTCCACCACCAGCACTTCCAAATTCGGCATGGCCTGGCCGCAGGAGCGCAGGCGGTCCCCCGCAATTGCCTGCTTACGCATCGCCATCGGTAGCATGGTTCCGATGGGCGAAAGCTCGGTCATGCCCCAACCATGCAGGAACAGCATCTCGGGCCAGATATCCACCGCGCGTTTCAGCGTGGCGTGCGGCATGGGAGCGGAACCGAACATGAACTGGCGCAGGCTCGCGAGCGGCATGGTCTCGATGCCCGGTACCTCCAGCATCATCGCGATCATGGTGGGCACCAGGGTCACGTTGGTGACCTTGTGTTCGGCGATCTGCTCCAGCACCTGTTGGGCGTCGAACTTCGGAATGAAGGTGTGGGTGCCGGCCGCCATGGTGATGGCGAGCGTCGACATGCCATCGGTCAGGTGGCACATGGGCGCAGCGTGCAGGAAGATGCTGCTGGCGTCATAGCCGATCATGTAGATGGCGTTCACCGCGTTCGACACCAGGTTGCAATGGGACAGCATCACGCCCTTGGGTCGGCCGGTGCTTCCGCCGGTATAGAAGATGCCAGCGATGTCGTCGCCGCTGCGACCAGCGTCGGCCATCGGCTCGCTGCGCGCCACCAGATCGTCCCAGCCCACCATGCCGTCGACGGGCATCGGGCCGTCGCCCAGGTACACCACATGCTTCAGCGTGGGGCAGTATTCGCGCAGGCCGGGCAGCAGGTCGATGAAGGCCTCGTCTAGGCACAGCACCAGCGCCTCGGAGTCGTTCAGCATGTACGCCAGGTCAGCGGCCGTCAGGCGCGTGTTCAGCGGCAGCATGATCGCGCCAGCCCAAGGCACCGCGTAGTACGACTCGAAATAACGGTCGCTGTTCAATGCCAGAATACCGACGCGGTCGCCTTCGCTCACACCCAGCTGCCGCAGGCCCGCCGCCGCGCGGGCGACGCGTTCAACGCTCTCGGCCCAATTACGGCGACGTGTGCCGCAGAGCGTAGCTGTTCCGTTCGCGCGCACCTGCGCCGCACGCTTCAGGCTCTGGGTCAGGCTTTCTTTCATCATGTCTCCAGTTCGAAGGTCAGCGGCCGTTGAATTGCGGTTTACGCTTGGTACGGAAGGCATCCACAGCCTCCATAAAGTCGTCGGTCTGCACCAGCGCAGCTTGGGCATCACGCTCGCAATCGAGCTGGGCATCCAGCCCGTTCTCCAGCGCCGACCACATCACGCCAGGTAGCGTGGCCAGCGCACGAGGCGCGCCTTGCGCGAGGCGCAGCGCGATGGCCTGTGACGTGGCGACGAGCGCGTCATCGTCCACACATTGCCAGATCATGCCCCACTCGGCTGCCTTTTCCGCGGGGATGCGCTCGCCCAGCATGGCTGAGGCGATGGCGCGCGCCGGTCCGATGCGTCGCATCAGCTGCCAGCTGCCGCCCATGTCGGGCACCAGCCCCAGCTGAGCGGTGAAAGGCAGCTGGAAGTAGGCACTGCGCCCAGCCACCACGATGTCGGCCAGCAGCGCAAGCGAGGCGCCTCCGCCAACGGCAGCGCCGTTGACTGCACACACCTTGGGCTTGTCCAGGCCGGCGAGCGCGCGCGACAGGGCATGCACGCCCGTGTCGGTCGATGCCAGGAAGCGCTGTCCGCGTTCATCGGCGGGCAGGCCGACCCCCATCATCGGGTCGCGCAGATCGGCGCCGGCACAAAAACCGCGGCCGCGCCCGGTGAGCAGCAACACGCGCGCCTCGGGCGCATCCTTTATGCGTTCCAGCGTGACCAGCAGTTCTTGGATCAAAGGCCCATTCAAGGCATTCATCAATTCCGGCCGGTTGAGGGCCAGGGTGGCTACGCCGTTCGCGTCAATGTCGAGTTCGAGCATGGCCGCCGTTCAGATTTCGACGCAGACCTTGCCGAATTGCTGGCCGCTTTCGACGAAGCGCACGGCTTCGGCCAGGTTGGCCAGCGGCAGCACGCAGTCGATCACCGGCCGGATGCCGTTGGTGCCGCAGGCGGCGATCACCTGCTCCAGGTGCTGGCGGCTGCCCACAGCGATGCCGTGGATGCGCAGGCTGCCCATGGAGACGATCGGCAAGTTCACCTCCGCCTTCGCGCCGCTCACCATGCCGATCAGAGTGATCATGCCGCCAAGGCGCGTGGCCCGGATCGACTGCTGTAGCGTGCCGGCGCCGGCCGTCTCCACCACCAGGTCCACGCCCTGGCCCGAGGTGAGCTTGCGAGCGGTCTTACCCCACTCGGCGTCTTCACGATAGTTGATGCCGTGCTGCGCGCCCATGGCCTGCATCTTCTCCAGCTTCTGAGCCGTAGAAGAAATGGCGATCACGCGCGCACCTGCCGCGTGGGCGAACTGCAGCGCAAACAGGGCTACGCCGCCGGAGCCTTGCGTCAACACGATATGCTCAGGCCCGACACTGGCATGGGCGCGCACCGCGTTCCAGGCTGTCACCGCCGCACAGGGCAGGGTGGCAGCTTCCACGAAGCTCATGCTGGCGGGGATAGGCAGCAGTGCGTCTTCAGAAAAAACGCGCAGCTCGCAGGCCACGCCGTCGCTCATGCCCCCCAAGTCCTGCTGCAGGAACCGCTCATCTGGCGGGCCGGAGAGCCATCCCGGAAAGAAGGTGTTGACCACCCGATCCCCTGACTTGAAGCGCCGCACGCCTGTGCCTACGTCCACCACTTCGCCTGCGCCATCCGACAGTGGGATCAGCCCGCTGGTCTTCTGACGGGATCCGTAGCCTCCACGCAGCGCCAGCACGTCGCGGAAGTTCAGGGAGGCAGCGCGCAGCCGCACCAGCACCTGGCCAGGGCCGGGTTGCGGATCAGGCAGGTCTTTCAGTTGCAGGTTCTCGGTGCCCAACGACTCCATCACCATGGCTTTCATGGATTCTCCTTCTCAGTTGTGGAAGCGCTGGCCGACTTCGGCGATGCGACGTAAGCGCTGCGGCGGGGTGAAGCGCGCGCCGAACTGGCTGGCGAGCTGGTCGCACTCCGCCACGAAGCACACCGCACCGATGCGATCGATATAGGCGAAGGGGCCACCCAGGTGCGCGGGATAGCCCCAGCCCAGCACGGCGGCCACATCGCCATCGATCGGATCCGCCAGGATGCCTTCATCGAGGCAGCGAACGGCTTCGAGCGACTGCACGTGGAATAGGCGACGCCGCACGGTCTCTTCGGTCAGCTCCGCGCTTTGAGGGAACAGTTCTGCAAGGCCCGGCCAGACTTCGCGGCCGGACTCCGTATAGTTGTAGAGGCCCTGGCCGGCCACCTTGCCGGTGCGGCCAGCGGCGAGCAGCTTGGCCACCGTGTCTTCGGCGATGTTGCCGGCGTTGGCGATGCGTTGCCCGTCGCCGCGCATGGACTTCAGGATGTCGGACAGCAGCGGCAGCGTGGTCAGGTCAGCCAACGTCGCGCCACCAATCGCGAAACCAGCGTTCACTGCTGCGTTGTCGATCAGCTGCGCCGAAACGCCTTCACCAATGAGATTCAGAGTCTCGCTGGAATAGGTGGTGACGATGCGGCTTGTGAAGAAGCCCAGGCCATCGTTCACCACCACCGGCGTGCGTCCCAGCTGCTTCATGAAGTCGAATGCACGCGCCAAGGTGGCGTCGTCCGTCTTCGCGGCGCGGATCACCTCCACCAGCGTCATACGGTCCACCGGAGAGAAAAAGTGCAGCCCGATCACGCGAGCAGGCTGCGTCACATGCTGTGCCAAGCCGCCGATGGGCATGGTCGAGGTGTTGCTGGCGATGGGCACCTCGGCGCCCACGGCTGCGGCCGCGCGGGCCAGTACCTCGTGCTTGATTTCAGCCTTCTCGAACACCGCTTCCAGAACGAAATCGGCTGTCGCAATGGCTGCGTAGTCGGCGCCGCCCGTGATGCGCCCCATCAACGTGTCCACCGGCATCGGCAACCGGCCCTTCTCGGCTTCCTTGATGGCATGTGCTCGCATGGCGGCCAGGCTCTTTGCGGCCGCTTCATCGTTCACGTCCAGCAGCGTCACGCGGATGCCGGCGAGTGCCGCCACATGGCCGATGCCCCGCCCCATCACCCCGCCGCCCAGCACGGCCAGATGCTGCACCTTCGAAGGGGGCAAGCCCGCCGGCCGAATCTTCATTGCGCGGGCACGGTTGACCCCGTTGAACAAAGTGCGAATCTTGCTCTTCGCGTCTTTCCCACTGGCCAAGCGCGCGAAGTGTCTCGTTTCGATCACCAGCCCTGCATCGATGCCGCGCTCCAGGCCCTGCTGCAGCACCTGGAGGATGGTGAGCGCCGCGAGGTTGTTGCCACCGGCGCTTTTCTTACTGCGGGCCCAGGCGCCCGTGAAAAACTGGCGGCCAGCCTGGGACTGCACAGAGAAGCCCGGCAGTGTGAAGCCCTTGCGGTCCCAGGGTTGGGTGGCGCCAGCGTTGGCCAGCACCCAGGCCTTGGCAGTGGCGAGCAACTGGTCGGCCGGCACCACCTCGTTGATCAGGCCCAGGGCCTTGGCGTCGGCCAGTGGCAGCCGCTTGCCTTCCAGCAGCAGCGGCGTAGCCGCCGCGATGCCTACTAGACGTGGCAGACGCTGCGTCCCCCCCGCGCCCGGCATCAGGCCTAGCGTGGCTTCGGGAAAGCCGAAGCGGGCAGCAGGGTTGTCAGCGGCGATGCGATGGTGGCAGGCCAGCGCGAGTTCGAGCCCGCCGCCCAGCGCGGTGCCGGGCATGGCTGCGGCCACCGGTTTGCCGCCTTGTTCGAGCTGGCGCAGAGCCTGCAAGAAGGGCGTAACGATGGCTTGAACGGATTCAGGATCAGCCGCTGCCTGCAGTTCCTTCAGATCGCCGCCGGCGATGAAGTCGCCCTTGTCTGAACCAATCACGAGGCCTGTAACGCCGGGGTCGGCGAGCAACTCGGCGATCTTTTGCGCCAGCAGGCGGTTCAGGTCACCCGATAGCGTGTTCACCGGGCCTTGGCAGGCGTACATCAGGGCCACGACGCCGTCGCCCAGGTCTTGTTGTCTGATCATTGGCTTCGATCCGTTCTTCAGATGCGTTCGATGAGCGTGGCCACACCCAGCCCGAGGCCAGCGCAAAGCGTCACGATGCCGGTACGGGCGCCACAGCGCTCCATTTCGTCGAGCAGCGTGCCCACCAGCATGCCGCCGGTGGCCCCGATCGGGTGCCCCATCGCGATGGCCCCACCGTTGACGTTGACACGGTCGTGCGGTACCCCGGTCTCGCGCATGAATCGGAGCACCACTGAGGCGAAGGCTTCGTTCACCTCGAACAGGTCGATGTCTGCCAGCTGGTAGCCCCGTCTGGCGGCAGCGCGGCGCGCCGCTTCCGCAGGCGCCACGAGCATGAGGCAAGGGTCGCAGGCGGTCGTGGCTGAGGCCGTGATGCGTCCGCGGGGCTTGAGCCCGAGTTGCCGACCCACTTCTTCCGAGCCGATCAGAATCGCACTGGCACCATCCACCATGCCGGATGAATTGCCGCCGGTGTGCAGATGATGCAGGCGATTGACCTGCGGATAGCGCTGCTTCACCGTCTCGCCGAAACCGCCCTTGGTGGCCATGTCGGCAAAAGCCGGCTTCAGCTTGCCGAGCGACTCGACAGTGGTGCCGAGGCGCACGATCTCGTCGCGCTCCAGGCAAATGGCGCCATTGAAGTCGCGCACCGGCACCACGGATTTCGCAAATCGGCCTTCGCTCCAAGCGCGGGCGGCCCGGGCCTGGGACTCGGCGGCGTAAGCGTCTACGTCTTCGCGCGTGTGGCCTTCCAGGGTGCCCAGCAGGTCGGCGGCCACACCCAGCGGCGTGAAGTTGGTTGTCGTGTTGAAGAATGCGTCACTGCCCCAGGGGCCGCCAGTGCCGGCGATGGGGATCAACGACATCATCTCCACCCCGCCGGCGACCAGCAGGTCGCCATGCCCGGCCACCACCTTCGCGGCGGCCAGGTTGACGGCGTCAAGGCCGGAGGCGCAAAAGCGGCTGATCACGCTGCCGGGAATGGCGTCGCCCAGCCCGGCGTGCAGCGCCGACGAACGCGCCAAGTTCGCGCCCTGGTCGTCCACACCATCGCCAACCCCGAAGATCACGTCTTCGACGTTTAGCCGATCGAACCCGGTGCGGTTGCGCAGGGCGCTGAGCACGGATGCGCCAAGATCAATGGGAGAGAGGGTGTGCAGCCCTCCGCTTGCGCGAGCGGAGCCACGCGGCGTTCGCACAGCATCGTAGATAAAAGCTTCAGACATAAAAGAACAATAGAGAAAGCCCTGAACGGGTGCTGTCGTCCGCAACTACGACATGTCCTGTTTCGCTACGACAGCGCAACCCCGGATGGGGCACCTACGATTAGAAGAACACGCTCTGCTTATGCCTACACATCTAAGGAGACACCATGAGACTGCTCTGGACACGCCGTGCACTCGGCATCGTGATCGCTGCGGCCGCGCTGACCGCTGGCGCACAGGAGGCTTACCCCAACCGTCCCATCAAACTCGTGGTGGGATTTGCGCCCGGCGGCGGTGGCGACAGCGTGGCCCGACTGGTGGCTGAGCACATAGGGCGCACGCTCAAGCAACAGGTGATCGTCGAGAACCGGCCCGGTGCCGGCACTACGCTGGCGCCCGCTGCCGTGGCCGCTGCCACGCCGGATGGCTACACATTGCTGTTGGCCCCCGACTCCGTGTTTGGCCCCGACAAAGTGATGTGGGCGCCCAACGCCAAATACGATGAGACCAGCTTCACGCCCATCAGCAAACTGGCCAGCACCTTTTTCGTGCTAGCGGCGAACAAAGACTTCGGTGTGCGCACGGTCGCCGAGCTGATGGCCAAGGCCCGCGCCGACAAGGGCGAGCTGTTCGTGGCGTCGACGCAGGGGCTCTACCCGGCGCTGATCATGGAGAACTTCAACCGGGCATCCGGTCTCAAGCTCAACCAGGTCCCCTACAAGGGCGGTGCGCCGTCGGTGCTGGCCGTGGTGTCAGGCGAGGTGCCGGTGACGTTCGCGGTGCCGAGCTCCGTGATGCCCATGGTCAAGGACGGCAAGCTCGTGGCATTGGCGGTCACCAGTGCCAACCGCTCTGCGCTGACTGAGGGCGTGCCCACGCTGGCGGAATCGGGCATGCGGGGCTTTGACGTCGGCTACTGGTTCGGCCTGGCCGGACCGGCGGGCTTGCCAGCGGATATCACCCAAAAGCTGTTCGATGCCGCCTCGGCGGCGTTGGCTGACCCGGCGGTAAAGGCCCGCCTCAACACGCTCGGCTACGAGCCGGCGCCCTCGAGGTCGAGCTCGGAATTCCGGTCACAGGCCATCCAGGACGGCGCTGCGCTGCGCAAGATTGTGGAGACGCTTGGCATCAAGGGCAACTGAATATGCAACCGAGTTGCGTGTGCACGAAGAGCGCATCAGCAACTGCCTCACCACGAACCAGCGCGCAACGTTCAACCCACCCACTCATTCGCAGGATTTTTCAGGGTCAGGCCTCGTTTGTATACAGAAGAACAGATGTTCAACTGTGAGATGCCCATTGACGGCCAGTGGGTCGGCGCGCGCTCGGGCCAGCGCTTTGAAACCATGAACCCGACGACGGGCAAGCAATGGGCCTTCATACCGAGGGCGAATCCCGACAACGTCGACCATGCCACCCATCGAGAAGCACAGCATCTTCAACTACGCACTTTTGGAGCCCGTGGGCCTGGGGGTGGCGATCACCCCTTGGAACTCGCCTCTGCTGCTGGCCATGAGCAAGCTCGCAACAGCACTGGCTGCGGGCTGTACGCTGGTGAAAAAGCCTTACGAACACGCGTCTGCATCGCTGCTTGAATTTACCCGGCTGGTCGAGAAGGCCGGGATTCCCCCTGGCTTGGTGAACGTGGTCAACGGCTATGGCCACGAGATCGGCGACGCCCTTGTGTCGCACCCGTGGGTGGCGAAAATCGCCTTTATGGGCGGCAAGGTCGACTGCACACACGTTGTGCAAGAGTTCGATGCCCTGTGGTGCGCAGATAAGCCTACGTAGGTGCTCGCGTCGTAGTTGCAAACGACAACTTCGCGATGCCATTGTGTTTATCGTTGCATATACAACCGCATACTCTGTCATGGTACCTATCCATCCACAACGCAACGCCATCGACCGAACCGTCTCTTGGGGCAAGGACGAATACACCGACTGGATGGACGAGAGCATGTCGTGGAAAACGACCTGCTACGTCGGCGACTGAAGCTGGCTGCCGGAGCTGAACGTTCGCGGCCCCGACGCCGAACGCCTGCTCTCCGACTTCACTGTCAACAGCCTGGCAGCTCACGATATCGGGCAGGCCAAGCATGCGATTTTCTGCAGCCATACTGGCAAGGTGCTGGGCGAGGGCGTCCTGGCGCGCCTGGGCCCTCAGGAGTTCGAGCTCAACGCGTCCGGCCCGGTCAATCTCTGGTTGCAATACAACCTCGCACGTGGCGGCTACAACGCGGTGGCCGAACTGCGGCGCACCAAGACCAAGCTCCAGGTCTCAGGGCCGAATGCGCTCTACCTCCTGGAGAAGCTCACGCGGGAAAGCCTGCGTGACATCAAGTTCATGCGCTTTCGCGTCGTGCCACTGGCCGGCTGCGACGTCGCTTTCCTGCGGCAGGGCATGGGGGGCGAGATCGGCTTCGAACTGCATGGCCCGCTCGCACAGCTCGATACGATGCTGAACGCCATCCTGGAGGCCGGCCAGGAGTTCGGCATCCGCCGCCTAGGCTCCCGCACCGCGCTCATCAACCACCTTGAAGCCGGTTTCCCCACGGTGAACCTGGACTATCTTCCAGCCACTGCCGACAAGGCGGAGCGCGAGTTCTTCGATCGGTAACACACGCAGCTGGCGCCGATCGGCACCATCGAGTGGCGCGTGGGCGTAGCCCGCGTGCTCAAGGTGCGCGGTAGCTTCGAGGGCGACGACATCACCGCGTGGTACCGCAGCCCCGTGGAGCTCGGTTGGACGCGTAACATCAAATTCGACCACGACTTCCATGGTCGCGCGGCACTGGAAGCCGAAGTCGCGGCACCCCGGCGCACCATCGTTGCGCTGGTCTGGAATGCCGAAGACGTGCAGGAAGTTTACGCATCGTACTTCGACGGTAGCCCGCAGCCCTTCGATTACATGGACATGCCGCGCGCTCTGCTGGTGTGCACCTATGCCAGCCGGGTGCTGGCCGGTGGCCAGGACGTCGGTGTAGCCACGTCGCGCGGCTACAGCTTCTACTACCGCAAGATGATCTCGCATTGCGTGATCGACATCGCGCACGCCCAGCCGGGCACCGAAGTCACGGTGATCTGGGGCGAGCCGGGCAAGCGGCAAAAGGAGATTCGCGCCGTCGTCCACCCCTACCCTTTCAAACGCAACATGAACCGCGAGACGGACCTCGCGGCGCTGCCCGCGCGCCCTAACGCCTGACCAAAGATGGGGGCAAGAACCATGCGTGCAGACCTCGACAAGGCCAACGGAATGGCCAACGCGCTGTACCACCTGCTGTTTGGACTCGCGGTTGCCGTTATGCTCCTCATGGTTGTCCACATCTTCCTGAGTGTTTGCAGCCGCTTGGTTATTCAAGCACCGCGACCGAGGCGGGCGCGATCGGTGTGGTGGCATCCCTGGTTGTCGCAATTTCGCGTCGGCAGCTCAGCCAAGCCTTGCTCTTGAAGGCCCTGCTCTTCTCGGTCCACGCCACTGCACAGATTCGCTTCATTGCCCAGGATGCCATTCCCTTGACGCACCTGAAGAGCTAATCGGCTGTGCCCACCTTCCTGGCCCCGTTGGTGCAGGGCGAGAACAACGCGCTCTTGTTGATGCTGGCGTCGGTAGTGGATACGTCGGCCATGCCGACCACCGTCTGCGGCAACACCCATGCGCCAAAGACCATGATCGGGAAAAAGGCGGCGGACCTGATCAAGACCGCCGCAGCGGCACAAGGCCTCTCGCGCATGGCCTGGCAGGGCGCCGACTCAGGGCGCGGGCACGCTGACACAGAAGCTACAAATCCAAAGCCGAAAGATCGCCGGCCGTCTCCAGCGCCCTTATTTGAGCTGCAGCGTTTTCTGCTTGTTCACGCGTTAACGGTTCTGCAGCATAGCCGGCGCAATCGATGAACTTGTCCAGTAACTGCTCATCGCTCATGGGTCGTAGCGGATCACCCAATGGCCGGTCCACGACTTGAGCCAAGGTACGGCCATCGCGCAAGGTCAGCCGCAGTGTGCCGCGCAACGCATCTTCTAGGCCACCGGTGCTGCGCACCTCGCAGTTGAAGCGCTGTGCAAGAGCCAGCACATTCGGGTTAGTCAAGGCTTCAGCCGAAAAATCAGCCAGCGACAGGTGCCCATGCACCAGCGCTGCTGCAGTAGTGAAAGGAATGCTGAACTTCGCGTCATTGGCAGTCTGCGGGCGCTGCTTCTGGGCAGCCGGTGTGCACAGCATGCCGAATGTGGCGCTCACATCGACAGTCACGCGCTCGATTTCGTGCGCTTGCAGGGCATGTACTTCGCGCAGCGTGAGCGCAGCCTCGACGAAAGGGTGTGTGCCACGGCACGACGGCCAGGGTTTGAAGCTGAGCTTGTCCACTTCCCACGAGTGGCCTAGGCCGCGCGTGAGCCGCTCGGCGTCGAAGCGGCCGCCGGTGTACATGGCAAACAAGCCGTGGTCACCCTCGATCGGCCGGTCGTAGCACTGCACGCCACGGCTGGCCAGCAGCACAGCGGTGATGGCCGCCTGAGCCGCCAGCCCATCGCGGATCTCGCGCATGTGCGAGGGCGAATAGCCGAAGAAGCCCTTGCTGCAGGTGACTTGGCTGAACGCGAGGGCGAAAGCCTCCACCATCTGCGGCGCATCCAGCCCGAGCAGGCGGCCGGCCGCCGCGACCGCGCCATAGGTACCCAGCAGCGGACGGATCACCCAGCCGCGCGGCGTGTCGTCGTCGCCCATCGTCATACCGAGGCGGCAGGTCAGATCGGCGCCAACCGCCATGGCGGTGATGAACTCGGCGCCACAGACGTTGCCGCGCAGGTGCGCCGCGGCAAGCGCCGCGGGCAGGGCTGTGCCGTTCGGGTGAACCAGGCCGGCGTCGTGCGTGTCTTCATAGTCCAAAGCGTGCGACATGGCGCCATTGACGAGGGCCGCCACAGCCGGGGCCGCGCTGAGTTTGTGGCCCAGGATGCGGCAGGGGCCGCTGCCGCTGACGCGCGCAAGGTCGACGAAGGCCGCCGTGACCTGGCCCTGCGTGCCTGCTGCCAGGGCCACGCCGAATGCGTCGACCAGGCTGCGCTTGACCGAGGCTACCGTGCCCTGCGAGAGCTCGTCGAAGCGCACGCCCACCGCATGGCGCGCGAGCGCGAGCGACAGGTCGATGTGCTCACTCATCTTTCAGTCCAGTGCTGAGACGGTCTTGCGCAGCGTGGCGTGCCGGCTGCGAAGCTGCGGATCCGCCCACGCCTTGTTGCCCGTGTCAAAGCGCTTCTGCAGCACATCGTCTGGCTGGCCGAGGGCGCGCTCCTTGTGGCCCAAGCCGAACCGGCGGAATCCGCAGAGGCCCCAGGCTGTCCGTTCACCTGCATGACGCGCTCAGTCAGCGAGCAGCTTGCGCAGGAGGCGGATAAGCTGTTCGCGTTCGGATTCCGGCAAGGGTCTGCAGATGCGCGTCTCGTGCTCTCGCACGGCAGCTTCGTAGGCCACCAGCCTGGCCTGGCCGCGCGCCGAAAGCGCCAGCGCCCCAATGCGCTTGTCGCTGGGAATGGGGTAGGTCTCCACCAGCCCCATATCGACCAGGTGATTGACGATTTTCAGCGCCGCAGGTCTGGCGATGTCCAGCGCTCGGGCGATGTCCACCTGCCGCACCCCGGGGTTGGCACCAATGATCGACAGCGCTGTGAAGCGTGCGGGGGTGATCTCGTCCTCCGCAAGGGTGCTTAGGAAGCTCGCGTAGATCTTGTTGTCCAGGCGGCGCACCAAGTAGCCGAAGTAGGACGCCATGTGGTCAACGTCCAAATTAGACGGTGCCGAGTAGGCGTGCTGGTCGATCACGCCGCCGTGGCCGACCATAGTACGCTTGCGCATCGCGGCAGTGGCTGCCACAGCGGCGCGTAGCCCCTTGCGAACGGCCGGGCGGTTGTCATTCATTGAAAGGTCCTCATGCATGGCATCAAGCGATGTGCACCAGCTTGGTGTTGTTCTGGACATGATGGTTCGGCAGGGTGACCCGGGCGGGTGCTGCAGTCGGGTTCATGGCGCGCCAGCGCAGTACTGTGGCAAACAGTTCCTGACGCGAGGCCACTCCGAGCTTCTCGTAGGCGCGCATGCGGTACGTGGCCACGGTGGTGGCGCGCAGCTTCAAATCTTCGGCGATGCGGTTGACAGTGCCACCATCGAGGATGCGCGTAAGAACCTCGCGTTCCCGCCCTGTCAGCCGCGCGCCGAGTTCAGCAACGCCTTCGCTGACGCTGTCGCGTAAGGAGGCCATGCCGTCTATGTCGGTTGCGTAATGACGGGCGACGCAACGGGCAAGCAGTGTAGCCACACCGATTAGCCCCTCAATTTGAAGGTCGCCAAAAGGACCGTGCGAAGAGTCGCGGTATAAATGGACCGTGATCCAGCAATGTTCACCGATGCGTACCAACAATGTCAGACGGTCGACCAAACCGATTGCCTCCATGCACTCACAACGGTAGGAACCAATCGGCATCTCTTCAACGGTCTGGCGCGCGATCAGAATCACCCCCACCGGTCCCGCTGCGGGCCTGCGATCGATCACATGGCGCAGCTCATCTTGGCTCGCGAAATCGCGTGAGTGCTGTGCCCCAGAGCTGAATGCCAACCAAGGCCCACCTTCTGTAGCGCCGGACAGGAGGCGTGGATTACGCTGGGCCTCGTGTGCAAACAGAGTGCACTGCTGGGCGTCGAGGATAGGTCGAACCGCAGCGAGGATACACGCTGCCACCGACTCCGGATTCTGGCTGCCGATCGCGTCGACCAGTGCTGCGACGGCTGTGGCGTCAACCATCCGGTGCGAAGAGGACGATTCCACAACCCATGTGTGCATGCTTTATCTCCTGCTGCAATTGGTCCTAACCGGACATAACGTTAACCTGGTTAACAGTATTGCCCATCATGCAGCGCAGCGAATATTCGTAAAAACCCCTATTTTTTGATTTTGATTTAGCCTCTTCAAACAGCGTCTCACCGTTATTTCTTTAACTATGAAACAAAATTACGACCATGCAGCTAGGCCTTACGCCATAGAAAGAACCGCGCTGCAGTGATGCCGAATTGCCTGGCAAAGATCGAGACAGGGTTGCCAAGCTCGTTGGTTTGTTTGACGATTTCGAGCTTTTCTCGGCGACCCGACTCGCAAACGGTGATGGCACAGCGGCTCAAATGGTTCGATGACTACAATTTTTACTGGCTAAAGCATCCGGATGATGTCTGGCTAAGGCGACAAGACAAACACAATAATCCGTCACATCACCTGCCAGAATCGGAACACTGAGTGGTCGGCTTGTCGGCTGGCTGTACCTACGAACACGGTGCGATTCATCCAATCGTGCTTGCCCACGG
>CAJBLW010000418.1 GCA_903953985.1 uncultured Burkholderiales bacterium | reverse complement strand
CTGGTGCCCTTTGCTTTTGTCTACACGCCCGCTTTGTTGTTCATTGACTTCACCTGGTTCTCTTTCATGCTGGCCACTGTTTGTGCTGTCGTGGCTGTGATGGGGCTGGGTGCAGCCTACACCGGCTTTGTGGCCCGCCCGATTGGCAAACCGTCTTTCTGGTTGCTCAATGTGCTGTCCATTTCCCTGGTGTTTGCCAATCCTGTGGTCGCAGCCGTGGCCATTCCGGGTGTGCTGCTGATCTTGCTGTGGCACAGCCGCCCCTTGCCGAACACCGCCTGAGCCCATGGCCATCCATTTGTTTGAACGGGCCCAACTGCACGCCAGCCCCTGGAAAAACGGCGGCGGCGTGACGCGTGAAATCGCTTGCCATCCACCACAAGCGGGCATGCAGAATTTCGACTGGCGCATCAGCATTGCGCACATTGCCCGCGACGGAGATTTTTCAGTGTTCGCGGGTGTGGACCGGGTCATCACGCTGCTCGAAGGTGGTGGTGTGCAGTTGAGCAGCGCGGATGGCAGCGCAGATGACAGTGTGTTGCATTCGCTGGACACGCCTTTGCGGCCCTTTGCCTTTTCGGGCGATGCCGCAGTGCATGGGCGTTTGCTGAACGGGGACTGCCACGACTTCAATGTCATGACGCGCCGCGGCGTGTGCCAGGCCGAGGTGCGCGTGTTGCGGCGTCATGAGACTTTGTTGTCCGCCCCGGCTGGCTTGCTGATGGCCATTCGGGGCACATGGCAAGTGCAGGCCGATGGCACAGATACCGACTCCGATACAGCCAGCCCCCAGCAGCACGCGCTTTGGCCCCAAACGGGCCTTTGGTGGCATGACGACACGCTGGCCTGCCAATGCCGATGCGTCGACTCAGACCCGAATGCGGCCTTGCTGGCCGTCCGCTTCACGCCCAGCCCACACTGAACCACCATGCCGATGCATCACCAGTTGTTTGCCGAACACGCTTTGCTGCCCGACGGCTGGGCCCGTGATGTCTTGCTGCAATGGAATGCCCAAGGCCAATGGCAAGCCATAAAGACAGCATGTGCACCCGATCCCGAAGTGACATGCGCCACAGGACCCGTGCTGCCAGGCATGCCCAATTTGCACTCACATGCTTTTCAACGTGCGATGGCCGGCCTGACGGAATACCGCAGCCACACGCAAGACAGCTTTTGGAGCTGGCGCGCGCTCATGTACCAATTTGCGGCCCAGCTGGGCCCCGCACAACTGGAGGCCATTGCTACGGGTCTTTACGTCGAGATGCTGGAGGCGGGCTTTACCAGCGTCTGTGAATTCCATTACCTGCACCACGACCCCCATGGCCACGCTTATGCCGACCCGGCCGAGATGTCACTGAGCCTGCTGCGCGCAGCCCAGCGCACCGGCATCGGCATGACGCTGCTGCCTGTGCTCTACCAAAACAGCGGCTTTGGGGGGAGCGCGCCCACCGCGGGACAAAGCCGATTCATCCACAGCACCGAGGCCATGCTGCGCCTGCTCGAACGCCTGCGGCCCGCTTGTGATGCCCAATCGGCCCGGCTGGGGCTGGCACCGCACTCCTTGCGGGCGGTGACGCCCGAGAGCCTGCGGGAGGTGCTCACGGGGCTGAAGGCGCTGGACGCCACCGCGCCCATCCACATCCATATTGCGGAACAAACGGCCGAGGTCGAAGCTTGTGTGGCCTGGTCAGGGCAGCGCCCCGTGGCCTGGCTGCTGGACCATGCGCCGGTGGATGCCCGCTGGTGCCTGGTGCACGCCACGCACATGGACGCGCACGAATACCAGCGTGCCGCAGCCTCGGGTGCCGTGGCCGGTCTGTGCCCCACCACCGAGGCCAATCTGGGCGACGGCATTTTTGAATTCAAGACCTGGCAAAACCACCAAGGCGCTTGGGGCATCGGCTCGGACAGCCACATTGCGGTGAATCCGACCGAAGACCTGATGCTGCTCGAGTACAGCCAGCGCCTGTCTTTGCGGCAACGCAATGTGGCGGCCAACGAACGCCAACCGGACGTGGCCCAAGCCCTGTGGCAAGGGGCTGTGGCAGGTGGCGCGCTAGCCGCTGCTCGCTCAGTGGCCGGGCTGGCCGTGGGTCAGCAGGCCGACTTCATCGTGCTCGATGCCCATCACCCGGCCTTGGCCGGCTTGTCGCCCGACCAGATGCTGGCCAGCCATGTGTTTGCCAGCAGTCGGCAAAGTGCCGTGGCACAGGTCTGGTCTGGCGGTCAGCGGGTGGT
>CAJBLW010000417.1 GCA_903953985.1 uncultured Burkholderiales bacterium | reverse complement strand
GTCCACCCACTGCGGTGCGGCCACTTGGCACAGTCAAGCGCCAGCGCAAGTGCAATGCGAGAGAACGCTGCGCCAGCGGTATTGGCACCATGTTCTGAAAAATTGAGGTGTCGAATGACCATGGGTCTTTCCTGCGCTGGCGGGAAACTGGAGTCGGCTGGCCGACTTGGGTCTGCCGCGAGGAGGTTCGGTTGGACATCGATTCTGCGGTCCGGCCCGATGTGGTGGGCACGATGACCGACATGTCGGCCGTGGCGACGGGCACCATCGATGCAATTGTTTCAAGTCACAACATTGAGCATTTGTTCCCCCATGAGGTCCCGGTGGCATTGGCCGAGTTTGTGCGCGTGCTCAAAGACGACGGCATGGTGTTGATCACCTGTCCGGATTTGCAGTCCGTCTGCGCGCGCGTTGCGCTGGGCGAATTGGCCTCGCCTCTTTACGAGTCGCCGGCTGGGCCGATTGCGGCGTTGGATATTCTGTATGGCTTACGCCCGTCGATGGCGGCAGGGAATTTGTACATGGCCCACCGCTGCGGCTTTACCCGCCAGCTGCTGGCCGACACCTTGCAAGCTTGTGGTTTTCGACGCACAGCAGGCGTTGCCCGCCCGGCCGCATTTGATTTGTGGATGTTGGGCACCAGACAAAACTTGTCCGATGAAGCCGTGCGTTTGCTGGCTCGAAAGCATTTGCCTGTATGAGGCTTTGGCCTGAGTCCATGCGCTTGTATGGCCCGTTGGGCATTGCCGATGGGGCAGTGTTTTCGCTGACCCATCTGCAGTTATAGGATCACTTTGCCAGTGTCAGCACCACCGGTGCATGGTCGCTGGGTCGCTCGTTCTTGCGCGGGGCTCGGTCGATCACGCAAGCGCTGGCGCGGGCTGTGAGGGCTTGTGAAATCAAAATGTGGTCAATGCGCAGGCCCCGGTTGCGGCGGAACGCGAACTCGCGGTAATCCCACCAGCTGTAGCTTTTTTCGGGTTGATCGAAGAGCCGGAAGCTGTCGGTCAGACCCAGGTCGATCAGGGCTTGCAGCTTCTCGCGCTCGGCGTCGGTGCAGTGGATGGTGCCCGCCAAGGCCACCGGGTCCCACATGTCGAGTTCGTCAAACGTGATGTTGTAGTCGCCCAGCAGCACTAAATTTGGGTGCTTTTGCATCTCGCCGCCCACCCAGTCGCGCAGCGCACTGAGCCAGCGCATTTTGTAGACGAACTTATCGCTGTCAGGCGCTTGCCCGTTGGGGAAATACGCCCCGATGACGCGCACCGTGCCACCCGCGCTGTCGGGGAAGGTGGCGGCGATCACACGGGACATGTCATCTTCAAAGCCAGGGATGTTTTTCACCACGTCAGTGCCTTCGGCTTTGGAGATCAGCGCCACACCGTTGTAGGTTTTTTGGCCAAACCATTGCGCTTGGTATCCCGCTTCGGCCAAGGCTGCTGCTGGGAATTTGTCGTCGGTGAGCTTGAGTTCTTGCAAGGCCAGCACCTCGGTGGGGTGTGCGGCCAGCCAGTCCAGCACTTGCGGCAGACGCACAGACAACGAGTTCACATTCCAGGTGGCAATTTTCATGAGGAGGTTTTCATGCGGGGGAAAAGTTTTTTGAGTTTAGCCCACAGGCTGAGATGGGAGCTGCTGGCCGAAGGCTTGCGATGACTGGATGCCGTCTTCCGTAGCAAAAAAAAACATAAGCAGATCGCTTCGTAGCACAGCAGGCTCGACAATGCGGTTTTGAACCATCGAATTGCCCTCTGAACCGATATCCATGATTTCATCTTCAACCGATCTTCAGGCCGACCCTCGCCACAACCCTGCTGAGCCCCAAGCGATGGAAGTGTCGGCTGCTGCGGCCGAGGCCTTCAACCAGGCCAATGCTGACTTCAAGGCCGGGCGCTGGGCAAAGGCGCTGGCCGCTTATGAATCTACTCTGCTTCTTGATGCCCAAATGGAAGTGGCCGCCTTGCAGCGGGCCCGTTGCCTGGTCAGCCTGGGTGACTTTGCGGTGGCCCGCGAAGGGTTTTCGCAGCTGCTCAAGTCGTTTCCGGGCAATTACAGCGGCTGGCTTGAAGCGGGTCATTTGTGCCGCCAACAAGGCTTACAACAGCAGGCTCTGGTCTCCTACAACCGGGCGATTGCGCTTGTTCCCGCCCGCTTCGAGGCCCGTTTGTCGTTGGCCCGGTTGCTCGAAGACATGGGCCAGATGGAAGCCGGTGCCGCCGAATACCACCGAGCCTTGTCAGCGGCCGGGGCCGACAAAAACCGGTTGGTGCACTGGCGCATGGGCAAATTCCGATTGGAGCGCGGTGACGCCGCCCGGGCGCTGGAGTCCATGCGCCAGGCTTTGCTGATCGTGCGGATCAGCCAGGAGCTGATCGACGAGAACGAGCGCGCAGAGATGCAGATGGACCTGGGCGACATTTTCATGCGCTTGGGCATGACCGAAGACGGGCACAGGGCTTTTGAGCGGGCCAGTTCAGGCACATCCGAGGCAGCGCTGGTGCGGTTGGCTGATTTGTCGTTCCGCTACAACCTGTGGCAAGAAGCCCAGTCGGTGCTGCGGCGCAACGTGGCTTTGCACCCTGAAAGCGATCTGGCCCATTGGAACCTGGCCCATTCGCTGGCCGAAAGCTGGAACATGCAAGAGGCGCTAGAGGCGCTGGACAAAACCGAAGCGATTGCGCCTCAGTCGGGCGCCAAGTCCATGCGCGCCAGCGTGGCCGGGCGCACGGGCGATGCCGACACGGCCCTGAATTTGTACAAGGCGCTGGCCGAAGAGGAAGGCCCTGGCTCGAAAATGCATTCCAGCGCCGCGATGAGTTCGCTTTACAGCGACAAGCTCAGCCCTCAGGATGTGGCCGACCTGCACCGCAAGCTGTTTGCCCACCTGGGCGACAACGCCCGTTCGGTTAGCAGTTTTAAAAACGACAAGTCGCCCGATCGCACATTGCGGGTGGCCCTGGTGTCGGCTGACTTTCATCACCAGCACCCGGTCAACATCTTCATGCAGCCGGTGCTGGAGCGGCTGGACCGCCGCGCGGTGGAGTTGACCGTCTATTTCACGGGCGTGTCGTACGACGAACAAACCCAACTGGCCAAACGCCGTGTGACACATTGGGTGGAAGCGACCACCTGGAACGACAGCCAACTGGCGCGTCGCATTGAAGAAGACGGCATCGACATCCTGCTCGACCTGTCGGGCCACACCAGCATGCAGCGCATGAGCCTTTTTGGTCAGCGCGCCGCGCCGGTACAGGCCACCTTCCTGGGGTATCCGGGATCCACCGGCGTGCCCAACATCGACTGGCTGGTGGCCGATTCGGTGGTGGCCCCTGCGGGCAGCGAAGGGCTGTTCAGCGAGCAGCTGGCGCGCTTGCCACACAGCGTGTTTTGCTTTGCGCCTGAAGCCGACTACCCCTACCCGGACTACGGCCCGTCACACGCGCGGCGTCCACTGACATTTGGCTCGTTCAACAACGTGCCCAAGCTCACGCCGCACACTGTCAAGCTTTGGGCTGCCGTGCTCCAAGAGGTGCCAGATTCGCGTCTGCTGCTCAAGGCCCCGAGTTTCAAAGATGACGGTGCCATCGAGGCGTTTACCCAGCGCTTTCTGGCGGAAGGCATTGCGCGCGAGCGCTTGGAGTTCCGTGGCCCTGTGGGCCTGACCGACATGATGGCCGAATACGCCGATGTGGACATCGCCCTCGACCCGGTGCCTTACAACGGCGGGACCACGACCTTGCAGGCGCTGTGGATGGGGGTGCCTGTGGTGGTCAAACTGGGTGGCAATTTTGTCTCGCGCATGGGGGCCAGCTTCATGACTGCAGCGGGCCTGAAGGAGTGGGTGGCCGAGTCCGATGCCGACTATGTGCGCATTGCCGCCGCCATGGCCCGCGACCGCCAGGCTTTGCTGACCCTCAAGCAGGGCTTGCGCGATCGCCTTCAGGCGGCACCGGCATGGAACATTGATCAGTACGCCTGCGATTTTGAGGGGGTGTTGCGGCAGATGTGGTTGGGCCACTGTGGCGGGGCACAAACTGGCGTTGTGGCCCAAAAGAAAAAGGCCTGAAAAGGCCTCTTGAATGGCGCCGCTTTGTGCATCTTCTCAGCAGCGTTTTGCGGCCGGTCGCTCAGTTGTGCATGGCGGCCAGCACGCCGATCACCATACCCACGGAGCCTGCGCCACACATCACAAACTCCACCCATTTCTTCTTGGACAGCAAAGCGATGGCCGCCATCGCAATCGCCACTTGAAGCACGGTGGTGGCTTGCGCCCACCGGTGGTGCTGGTGCATCTGGGCATCAGACCGCTGATCCCGGGCTGTGGCCTCGGCTTCGAGTTTTTCAGCGACCGCCTAGATCTCGGACATGGGTGTCTCTTCAGATGTTGTGTTGGTAAATGACGTAACTGAAAGGCAGGCCATTGGTCGCGATATGCGATTCCCGCTGAATTTCTTGCCAGCGCTGATCCAGTTCGGGTGCGAAAGTATCGCCTTCAAAGTCGGCATCGATCTCGGTGACAACCGCCGTACTCGCCAGTGGTTCGGCCTGGCGGTAAATCTCGGCACCGCCCATGATCCAGGCATCAGGCGCATCGCCGCACAGGCGCATGGCGTCTTCGATAGAGGCCGCACGCAATGCACCTTCAGCTTGCCAGTTGGCCTGACGAGTCACAATGATGTTGACGCGACCGGGCAGGGGCCGAAATCGTGCAGGCAGCGAGTCCCAGGTCTTGCGGCCCATGATGACCGGCTGGCCGAGCGTGACGCGTTTGAAGTGCGCCAGGTCTTCGGGCAGGTGCCAGGGCATTTGGTTGTCTTTGCCGATCACGCCGTTTCGTGCTCGAGCATAAATGAGGTGCAGCTTCATCAGAGCGGGACTCAGACCGCGACAGGGGCCTTGATGGCCGGGTGGCATTCGTAACCCATCACTTCGAAATCCTCGAATTCATAATCCAGGATCGACGAGGGCTTGCGCTTGATGTTGAGCGTCGGGTAGGCCATGGGGGTGCGGCTCAGCTGCAACTCAACTTGTTCGTGATGGTTGCTGTAAATGTGGCAATCGCCGCCGGTCCAGATGAAGTCGCCCACATCCATGTCGCACTGCTGCGCCACCATGTGCGTCAGCAGCGCATAACTGGCGATGTTGAAGGGCACGCCCAAAAAGATGTCGGCGCTGCGTTGGTAGAGCTGGCAGCTGAGTTTGGGCTTGTCGCCGGGGTTTTGCGGTGGGGCCACATAGAACTGGAAGAACGCATGGCAAGGCATGAGCGCCATTTGGTCCAGTTCGGCCACGTTCCAAGCGCTCACGATGATGCGGCGCGAATTGGGGTTGTTTTTGAGCGAGTCCATGACTTGCTGAATCTGGTCGATGTGGCCGCCGCTGGGTGTGGGCCAGCTGCGCCATTGAACGCCGTAAACCGGGCCGAGCGAGCCGTCTTCCCGGGCCCATTCGTCCCAGATGGTGCAGCCACGCTCTTGCAGCCACTTCACGTTGCTGTCGCCGCGCAAAAACCACAGCAACTCCACAATGATCGCCCGCAAAAAAACCTTCTTGGTGGTGACCAGCGGAAAGCCCTCGTTCAAGTCGAAACGCATCTGGTGGCCAAACACGCTGCGCGTGCCGGTGCCGGTTCGGTCACCTTTTTGCACACCCGTCGTGTAGACGTGGCGCATGAAGTCTTCGTACTGGCTTCGAACAGGGCGGTGAAGTGGGGGGGCGGGGGAGTTCATAGTGCGCAAGTTTAAATGTTGTGCCAGGCCAGCACGCGCCCTGGATTCATGATGTTCTGCGGATCCAGCGCTTTTTTCACAGCCCGCATCATGGCGAGTGCCGTGGGGTCTTTGTAAAGCGGCAGCTTGTTCACTTTTTGCTCGCCCACGCCATGTTCGGCGCTGATCGATCCGCCAAACTTGGCGACTTGGTCAAACACAAGGGTGTTCACGCGTTCTTCGTTGTCGCGTAAAAAAGCTTGTCCATCGGCGCCTTCGGGCGCTTGCACGTTGTAGTGCAGGTTCCCGTCACCCAAGTGCCCAAAGTCGACCAAACGAACGCCGGGCACTTCGCGCGCGAGCAGGGCGTCGGTCTCGGCCACAAAGGCGGGGATGCGTGACACCGGAATGCTGATGTCGTGTTTGATGTTCAGGCCTTCTTGCACCTGGGCCAGGGTAATGGTTTCGCGGATGTGCCAGAGGCTTCGCGCTTGTGTCAGGTTTTCGGCGACCACGGCATCGGTCACGCAGCCGTCTTCCAGTGCGGCTTCGAGAAGGGATTCAAACTGTCCCCGGGCGTGGCTTTCGTTCTCGCTGTCGGAGTTCTCCAGCAGCACGCACCAAGGCGTTTCTTGCCAAAGTGGCACGCGCAGCTGGGGGTAGTGTTTTTCGACCAAACTCAGCGCAAACTGGCCCATGACCTCAAAGCCAGTCAGGCCTGGCCCTAGGCGTTGGTGCGCCAGTCCCAGCAACTGCACGGCCGCTTCCATGCTGGGCACGGCAGCCCAAGCGGTCAGCTGCGCAGCGGGCAGGGGGTAGAGCTTCATGGTGGCGGCGCAGATGATGCCCAGCGTGCCTTCGCTGCCGATCATCAGGTTGCGCAAGTCGTAGCCGGTGTTGTCTTTGCGCAGACCGGTCAAGCCGTGCCAGATGTCGCCTTGCGCGGTGACGACTTCCAGGCCCAAGCAGAGTTCTCGGGTGTTGCCGTAGCGCACGACTTGGGTGCCCCCAGCGTTGGTGCCCAGGTTGCCTCCAATGGTGCAACTGCCTTCAGCCCCCAAGCTCAAGGGGAACAAAAATCCGGAATTTTCAGCGGCGGCCTGCAGGTTTTGCAGCACACAACCGGCCTCCACGGTGATGGTGAGGTTGGCCGGGTCGATGGCGCGCACGGCGTTCATGCGCGTCATGCTCAGCACGATTTGGGTGCCCGAGTTGTTGGGCACGCCGCCCACCACCAGTCCGGTATTGCCGCCTTGAGGCACGATGGGTGTGTTGGCTGCTGCGCAGGCCTTGACCACCGCGGCGACTTCTTGGGTGTTGGCCGGGCGCACCACGGCGAGTGCCAAACCCTTGACGCGTTTGCGCCAGTCTTGTTCCCAGGGGCTCAGGTCTGCGCCGGGGTCGTCGTGGGTGAGCACGTTGGCATGGCCGCAGACGGCGCGCAGCTGAGAGATCAGGTCGGTTTGGGTCGTTGTCAGATCGGTCATGGCAGTCAGAAGTGATTAGACAGGCTGCGGCGGTCACCGCTCAGTCACGGGGAACAGGCACAAAGTTCCCCGTGGCCTTAGCGGCCTTGAAGCGGATGCGCACATGCAGCGCGCACGCCACAAACAAGGTGGTGCAGAGCAAAGTTTGCAGCGCGGCCAGGCCTGAGGACGGCCAGGCATCGCCCCAGGCGCGCACCACGCCTTCGGTGAAATACAGCCACACCAACAGGCTGACCCAACGGTAGGTATACATCCGGTTTTTCAGCAAGCCAGCCACCGGTATGCACAAAGGCAGCACTTTGATGGCCCACCAGCTGCCCCCTTCGCGCAGTGGGGCCAGCCAGATTTCCCACGCCAGGCCCAGCAAGATCAGGCCCAGCAGGCTGCCCACGGCCAGCCAGCGGGTCAGGCCCAGGCCTGCTGGGGTGGTTTCTTGGGGGGGGAGAAGGGATGTTTCGGGGTTCGGATTCATTGCGGTGGCATCATACCGGGCATGCAAACAACCTTGTCCAAGTCCGGCCTGAGCGCGCACGCCCGTTTGTGGTGGCAGGAGCTGTCGGTGTTTCCCTGGCGGCAGATGGGCGGCGTCTTGGCCGAACGCTTTCGCGACGCGCGTTTGGGGCTCAGTGCAAGTTCGCTGACCTTCACCACCGTGTTG
>CAJBLW010000416.1 GCA_903953985.1 uncultured Burkholderiales bacterium | reverse complement strand
TGAGGGGTTGGGGAGGGCGCTGGTCTTGCACGCCCAGGCGCTTGATCTGGATGCTCTTGAGGGGCCAGGCCTGACGCCACAGCTGCGTCCAGTCCAGCACCAGATGTGCATCCTGAGCCTGCACCTGCAAGCCACCGCTTTGCCAGCTGATCTGGCCAATGCGCCCGCCATGCTGCAGGTTGCCCTGCACATCGGCGCTGCGCAGTTGCTGGCCAGAGGGCAAGGCCCAGTGGACCATGTTCAGGGCGGTGACCAAAGACCCGGCGGTGCCCGTCCAGTACCACAGGCCCCAGAGTGCGGCGGCCAGCGCCAATGGGCCCAGCAGGGCTGACAGGCTCATCGCCGACAGAGTGCCCAAGCCGGCTGCGATGCGCCGCAAGAGCGAACGCGCAGGAGAGGTTTTGTCCGACGTGGGGTGCACCGGCGAGGACTCGGCCTGCGCCGGGGGATCTGTGTCGTTGTGGGCTTCGGTGCGGGTATTCATTGTCAAAATGTGAAACCCACACTCAGGTGCAGGCGCAGCTTGTGCAGCGCTTGCGCATAGGCCAGGTCGATGCGCACCGGCCCGACCGGGCTGCGCCAGCGGGTGCCCAGACCGTAGCCAATTTTGGGCTTGAGTTGCCCCGTGTCATTGGCCACCGCACCGGCATCCACAAACACGGCGCTTTCCCAATCGGTGGCTTGCCCTTTGTGGCGGATGGGGCGCTGCCATTCCAGGCTGCCCGCGGCCAGGTAGCGGCCCGGTGTGGTGACGCCAGTTGCATCGGTCACGCCAATGCTGTTGGGGGCATAACCGCGAACGCTGTTGTCGCCGCCCGTCCAGAACAGCTGGGTGGCGGGCAGGTTGGTGGTGTCGCGGCTGACCACGCTGCCGACGTCGGCGCGCACGGCCAGGCGACCCATGCTGGAGCTCAAAGGCACGAGCCCCAGGCCTTTGACCAGCCAGCGCACATAAGGCTCGCTCTGGCTGCCGAGCGTCACACCCGTACCCAACTCCACGCCCACACCCAGGCCCCGGCTGGGAAAGGGCAGGCTGTCAAAGTGGCGCCGGGTCCAGCCGTAGTTGGCACTGATGGATTCGCGTTGGGCCTGGAGGCCGCCTTGCAGCCGTGCCGAGTCGTATTGGGCGAAGTAAGAGCGGTCAATTTTTTCACCCAGTTTGGTGCGACCCGCGCGCCAGCGTTGGCTTTGCAAGGGGATGTCAAAGAGTTTTTCGCGGTCAAATTTGGCCGAGGTGTTCCAGCGCCAGAGGCTGGCGTCCGGTGGGGCCAGCAAGTCCAGGCTCGCGCTTTGCAAGTCCTTGTCCAGAGACAGTTTGCTGACCGAGCGCCAATGCATGCCCGGCACGCTGTGGTGCGTGTGCTCGGCGCTCACGCGGGCACCGCTGTCGCTGCGCACGCCCAGGCCCAGCACCCATTTTTGGCGCAGACTTTCCTTCAGTTCTATCTTGACGGGTGGCTGTGCCGGGTTGCCTTGTGCATCCAGGCTGACAAACACCGAATCGTAAAAACCACTGGTGACCAAGCGCTGCTGTGCTTCGAGCAAATCGTTTTGGCGGTACACCTGGCCTAGAGGCAAACGCGCCAGGCGCTCAACCTGGGTGACGCCGTATTTTTCGGCCCCGGAAATTTGCAAGGCCCCCAGCCGCACCGCCGGGCCGGATTCCAGCGTCAGCCACAGCCGCACCAGGTTGTTGGGTTCGTCCACCAGGGCCAGGCTGTGCAGGATGCGGCCCCAGGGGTAACGCTGGGCCAGCAGCTGGCGCAGGGCCTGGTTTTTGGCCT
>CAJBLW010000415.1 GCA_903953985.1 uncultured Burkholderiales bacterium | reverse complement strand
TCGGCTTACTGTTCGAAAAGGGCATTTTTTATGGGATTGAATTCAATCTCATTCAGGCTCAAGCCCTCTCCCCCAGCCGCCCGTCCCTGAAATCCGCCAGCGCCTGGTAGATCTCCTCCTTGGTGTTCATCACAAACGGGCCGTATTGCACGATGGGCTGTTTGAGCGGTTGGCCCGCCACCAGAATCAATTTCGCTTCGGCACTGGTTTCAATCACCACGCCGTCGGCCTGCGCGGTGTTGACCAAAATGGCCATACGTTGCAAGGGCACGGCTTGCCCTGCGATGCGCACCTCGCCCCGGTACACGTACACAAAGGCGTTGTGCCCAGCGGGCAGGGTTTGCTCAAAACGTGAAACCTGAGGCATGTGCAGGTCCAGAAACAATGGCTGCGTGATCTCGCGGGACACCGCACCCTGCACGCCGTGGCTGGCACCGGCGATCACCGTCACGGCCACGCCCTGCGGCGTCTGAAACTGCGGCAGCTGGTCGTTTTGAAAATCGCGGTACCAAGGCGCGTTCATCTTCTCGCTGCTGTGCAGGTTCAGCCAGAGCTGAAAGCCCTCCATCACGCCATCGGCTTGCTGCGGTATTTCGGAATGGATCACCCCCTGGCCTGCGGTCATCCATTGCACACCGCCGTTTTGCAGCAGGCCTTCGTTGCCCGCGCTGTCGCGGTGCAGCATGCGCCCGGCGATCATGTAGGTGACCGTTTCAAAACCCCGGTGCGGGTGGTCCGGGAAACCGGCGATGTAGTCGTCGGGTTTGTCGCTGCCAAAAGCGTCCAGCATCAAAAACGGGTCGAGCCGGTGCTGCAGGTCTTGAGTGAGGATGCGGCTGAGCTTGACGCCCGCGCCGTCTGACGTGGCCTGGCCGGTGACCAGGCGCTCGATGGTGCGCGAGACATTCACGGCATGCGGATTAGCAGCTTGTGTCACAACCGATCCTTTTCAAAAAACCCAACGATCAACGGGGACGGTGCAAGGCGCAGATCTTGTTGCCGTCGGGGTCGCGCAGGTAGGCCAAATAAAGCTTGCCAGCTGGGCCTTCACGCAAACCGGGCGGGTCTTCGCAGGGGGTGCCGCCGGTGGCTACCCCGGCTGCATGGAAGGCATCGGCTTGCTCGACCGAAGTGGCCGTGAAGCCAATGGTGCTGCCGTTGCCGTGGCAAGCTGCCTCGCCGTTGATGGGCGTGGTGATGGCAAAGGTGCCGGTGGGGCTGCGGTAAAAGTACCGCTTGTTGTTGGCAAAACCTGGGCCATAGCCTAGCGTACCCAACACTGCGTCGTAAAACTTTTTGGAAACTTCCAGGTCATTCACACCGACCATCACATGACTGAACATTGCTATCTCCATGTAGACCCGTTGCCGGGCAGATTTGTTGAGCACTCATGTTAGCGGAAGCCGCCCAGGCAGGCAGCGCGGTCACCCTATCAACCCCAACTCAACCCTGCTTCAGGCCCTGCAAGCTGGCATGCTCGGGGCCGTCCCAATGCGGTGGCAGCTGGTGTTTGGCTTGCAAGTAATGGTGGGTGTAAACGTCCAGATAGGACTTCAGTGTGTCGGCTGCATGCGCCTCACCCGCCAAGGCGAGGCACATGGCGGCCACTTCGCTGGTGCAAAAGTGGTCATCTCTCTTGGAGCGGCGCAACTGGTAACGCGAGACCTGCTCGGGATTCAGGCTGAGCACGGGCAAGGCGTTCAGGTAAGGACTTTTGCGGAACATTTTGCGCGCTTCGGGCCAGGTGGCGTCGAGCAGGATGAACAGCGGGCGCTGACCGGCGGGCATGTCAGGCACCTCGCTGACCACCCGCTCGGGCGCCACAAATTCGCCCGGAAACACCACAAAAGCCTGCCACTGCGGATCGGCCAGCAGGGCCTGCAAGGCCGGGTCTAACTCGGTGCGGGCCCAGCCAAAGGCAAAAGTGTCGGGCACCACATCGGCGATCAGCCAGCCGGTGTTGCTGGGCTTGAGGGGTTCAATATCGGCCATGAGCAAACACATGCCCGATTGGGTGGCCAACTCGGGTCGCACACCGCACAGGCAGTGACTGGGCACCAAGCGGCAACCAGTGCAACGCTCGCCCTTGATACCGCCACGGGCCAAGAAAGGTTTGGCGCTGCGGGCCAGGCGTTCAGCGCGCAAGCGCGAGACGGCGTGGGGCACTTTCAAAGCCGAGGCTGTCTTCAAGCCGCAGGCGTGGCCATGCGCAGTCGACGGGCCGCCTCTTCGTCACGCGCATCGTCGATCTCGCGCAGCACGGCCGCCATGTCCACGTTGGCAGTCGACCGCTCAAAACGACCCGTCAACGGCGTTTCATTGCTCAGCAATCCCGCTTGGTACAGGCTCCAGATTTCGGGGCCGTAATCGGTCTTTAAAAGCGCGGGGGCAAATTGCCCAAAAAAGTCGCGCAGGTTGTTCACATCGCGCAGCAGCATGCGCTGGGCGTGGTTGTTGCCGGCCGCGTCCACCGCTTGCGGCAGGTCGATGATGACGGGCTCGTCCACCCCTGGCTGATCGCCCTCGCCCGGGATGTGCGCAAACAAAATGTTGAACTCCGACAAATCCCCATGCACCACGCCCGCACAAAACATGCGCACCACTTCGCCGATCAAGGTGGCGTGGTGTTGCAGGGCTTGCTCAGGCGTGAAAGCCACATCATTCAGGCGCGGGGCGGCGTCGCCGTGCGCATCGGTGACCAACTCCATGAGCAGCACACCGTCAAAAAAGTTGAAGGGCCGGGGTACGCGCACACCGGCTGCGGCCAAGCGGTACAACGCATCCACCTCAGCGCTTTGCCAGGCGGCTTCTTGTTCCTGGCGGCCAAACTTGCTGCCCTTGGCCATGGCACGGGCCGAGCGCGAGTTCTTGACCTTGCGGTTTTCGGTGTAGTCCACCGCTTGCCGAAAGCTGCGGTGGGTGGCCTCTTTGTAGATCTTGGCGCAGCGGGTTTCATCGCCGCAGCGCACCACAAAGACCATGGCCTCCTTGCCACTCATGAGCTGACGCACCACGGTGTCGATCAGGCCCTCTTCGACCAGGGTCTGCAGCCTCGGTGGTGCTTTCATGCGGTGGCTTCAGTGTTCAAGCAAAGCCCAGCCTGCGTGCTGGTTGGCCTTGTTGTTTTCATATTCCCAGGCCGCGCCGCAGCGGTCGCAGCGGTAGCGGGTGAAGCTGGCCTGGCCGTTGCCACGGTCTTCACGGCTGTGGGTGCCTTGCACCAGTTCGGCGTGGCCGGGGGCTTTGCGCCAGTGGCGCTGAATACCAGCGCAGGATTCGCACAAATCGGGGGCGGCACGCTTGGGAGCGCTGGGGGTTGACGGGGTCATGAAGGGGGGATGTCCTGGACAATGCCTGAGCAGGCGATGCTTGCATTGTCGCTGCCTAAGGGCCTTGCAGCGCCTGAGCGTGACACGGACTGCGAAATATCTTCCCCGCGCTTGCAGGTGACAGACCACCCCACCAGACTGTGGCAGCATGAGCCCCAATTCAAACCAGCTGCCAGGAGACCGAAACATGCCCACCCCACCTACCCTGTCCAATGCACTGTCCTTTGGCCTGCAAGGCCGCGTGGCCATCGTCACCGGCGCGGCCAATGGCATTGGCGAGGCCTGTGCCCGCCGATTTGCGGCTGAAGGAGCCCATGTGGTCCTGGCCGATGTGAACAGCGAGCGAGGCGCTGCCGTGGCCGCCGAATTGCGCAGCGCTGGCCACAGCGCCGGTTTCATGGCCTGCGACGTCTCCCGCAAGGCCGACGTCGACGCCTTGGTGGACCATGTGCTGCAGGCCTTTGGCCGCATCGACGTGCTGGTCAACAACGCGGGCATCTTTCGGGCCGCTGACTTTCTGGACGTGACCGAAGAAGACTTCGATGCCGTGATCAACGTGAACATCAAGGGCTCTTTCCTGATGGGCCAGGCCGCTGCCCGCGCCATGAAAAGCACTGGCGGGGGTTCCATCGTCAACATGAGTTCGGTCAACGCGGTGCTGGCCATTCCCAATATCGCTAGCTACAACGTGAGCAAAGGCGGCATCAACCAGCTCACACGCGCCATGTCCTTGGCACTGGCCGACTTCGGCATCCGCGTGAACGCTGTGGCACCTGGCACGATTGCCACCGAGTTGGCCCGCCAGGCGGTGCTGACCAGCGAAGCCGCCGAGAAAAAAATCATGATGCGCACGCCCATGAAGCGCCTGGGCGAGCCTGACGAGGTGGCCAAGGTGGTGGCCTTCTTGGCCAGCGATGCGGCGAGCTACATCACCGGAGAAATCGTAACGGTGGATGGCGGCCGCATGGCGCTCAATTACACCGTACCAATTTGAAGAAAGCCCCAATTTGTGAACACCCCATTTAACCCACTCCCTACAACACTAGAGGATTGGCTGGCCCAAGAAAAGGTGGTGCGCCAGCGCATGGATGCAGGCGCTGGGCCCGGCGTGGCTCAACCGAATCAGGTGGCCGGCAAGACCGGTTTGGAGGTCATGCAAGGCCTGCTCAGTGGCGAACTGCCTTACGCCAGTATTGCCAAAACACTCGACTTTGTGCTGATCGAGGTCAGTGCAGGCCAAGCTATTTTCCAAGGTGCCCCAGGCTTAAACCACCTGAACCCGTTGGGTACCGTGCATGGCGGCTGGTTTGCCACCTTGCTCGATTCGGCCCTGGGCTGCGCCGTGCACACCATGATGCCGCCCGGTCGCGGTTACACCACGGCCGACCTGAGCGTCAAACTCGTCAAGGCCCTGACCCCCAAAGTACGGCGCGTGCGGGCCATTGGCCAAGTGGTGCACTGCGGCCGCCAGTTGGCCACCGCCGAAGCCCGGCTGGTCGGACCCGACGGCACGCTGTACGCCCATGCAACCACAGCCTGCCTGGTTTTTGAAATGCCTTCTTCACCCCCTGGAACCCGACCATGAGACTCCTACACACCATGCTGCGCGTGGGCAACCTACAGCGCTCGATTGACTTTTACACCCAGGTGCTGGGCATGACACTGCTGCGCACCTCGGAAAACCCCGAGTACAAATACTCACTGGCTTTTGTGGGTTACGGCAACAACCCGGATCACGCCGAACTGGAGCTGACCTACAACTGGGGCACGGAAAGCTACGACATGGGCACGGCCTATGGCCACATCGCCTTGGGTGTGCCCGATGCGTATGCCGCTTGCGACAAGATCAAGGCCGCAGGCGGCAAGGTCACGCGCGAAGCAGGGCCGGTCAAAGGCGGCAGCACCGTCATCGCGTTTGTGACCGACCCCGATGGTTACAAGGTCGAGTTAATCCAGCGGGCCGAATACGCAGCGGGTCAGGGCTTGCGCTGAATCTGACTCGCCTCGCGCGCCAGCGCCTCGATGCGGGCCCAATCGCCCTGGGCCAGTGCATTGGCGGGCACCAGCCACGACCCCCCCACACAAGCCACATTGGGCAGGCTTAAAAACTCCAAGGCATTGCCTGGGGTCACACCGCCTGTGGGGCAAAACTTCACATCAAAGAACGGGCCGCTCCAGGCCTTGAGCATGGAAGGGCCGCCCGCTTGCATGGCCGGGAAGAATTTGAGTTCGGTGTAGCCGTCTTCAAGCGCCATCATGATTTCGCTGCCGGTGGCCACACCGGGCAGCAATGACAAACCGTTATCGCGGCAGGCTTGCCCCACGGCTTGGGTGTAGCCGGGGCTGACCGCAAACTGTGCACCGGCTTTGGCGGCGGCAGCAGCATCTGCCGGGCTGCGCACCGTGCCTGCACCCACCACGGCACCGGGCACTTCTTTGGCAATCGCTTCCATGCAGGCCAGCGCCTGTGGCGTGCGCAAAGTCACCTCGAGCATTCGGATGCCCCCTGCTACCAGGGCGCGGGCCATGGGCACGGCATGCGCCAAATCGTGCAACACGATCACCGGGATCACCGGGGCGTCTTGCATCACTTGCAGAGCGGTCAAGTTTTCATCCAGATTCACAGCCATGTGCAGGCTCCTTCTTCGGCTTTGAGCGCATTGCGGCGCATATGGGCAAACAGTTCACGGCCCATGCCCACGCCATTGGCAGC
>CAJBLW010000414.1 GCA_903953985.1 uncultured Burkholderiales bacterium | reverse complement strand
GCTGCAGCTGCAGCTGCGGCTTCTTTAAATGGCGAAGTGCAGCAAACGATTGGCAATTTTGCTTTCGAGCAGACGCTGTTCAAGACGATGGTCAGCTCCCCGTATCACTTGGGCCTGCACTCCAAAATCCTGATCCCGATCGCGATGGAGCTGAACACGAGTTCGTTCCGCTCTGTCCACATTCAACCCACCCGAGGGGTTGAAGAAATCATGATGGACGAAATTGCCCTTCGATTGCGAAAAGACCCGGTGAGCTTTCGGCTGGAAACCCTTCGTCATGCGCGGGCCAAGGCGGTTTTGCAAACCGTGGCATCGCAAGGCCAATGGGGCAAGGCCATGCCCAGGGGCTTTGCCCAAGGCATTGCTGTTCACCAGGAATCGCGCTCGTACACAGCCTGTTTGGTCGAGATCGACGCACGCGACCCCAAGGCCCCCGTGGTGACAAAGGCAGTCATTGCCATTGATGTGGGCCGAGTCATCAACCCCTTGGGGGTTGAGGCACAGATACAAGGGGGATTGATGGAGTCGATCGCCTTGGTGCTGACCGCGGGATTGCACATTGAAAAGGGCTTGCCACTTGAGGGCAGCTACTCGCAATACCACTTTCCGCGCATGAAGGCCTACCCCAAAAATGTGCAGATCATCATTGTGCCCAGCCATGAGCCCGTGGGGGGACTGGGCGAGGTGGGCATGGCTGCTACGACGGGCGCCATTGCGAACGCCTACGCAAGGGCCACCGGCATCAAGGTACGCAAATTCCCACTGAACAATCCCGTCAATTTTCCGCTCATACCGCCTGGTCAATTGCCAGCCCCGCCCACCCGATGAAGCCCACTTGGCTCACTCAAATCACCACGAACACAGGAAAAAACCATGCCGCAATTCGATTTCAATGTGAATGGCAAAAACGTCTCTGTCGATGCCCCGCCGGGCATGGCTTTGCTTTGGGTCTTGCGAGACAAACTGGGCATCACGGGTCCCAAATATGGCTGCGGCATCAACGTTTGCAAAGCTTGCACTTGCATCATGGATGGACAGGCTGTCAATCCCTGCGCCATGCCTGTGGCTTCCATGCAAGGCAAATCCATCACGACCATTGAGGGACTGGCGCAGGGTGACAAACTGCACCCGGTTCAGCAAGCCTGGCTGGACAAGGATGTCGCGCAATGCGGCTTTTGCCAACCCGGCCAAATCATGGCGGCCGTGGCCCTGCTGAACCGGACCAAATCACCCAGTGATGCCGACATCGATGCGATCGAAAACGTCTGTCGATGCGGCACCTATGGCCGCATTCGAGAAGCGATCAAGGCCGCTGCAGCGGCCATGCGCTGAGCCCGTGGCGTACCCCGCTCAACAAAGTGCTCACTGGCGCCACCTTCCTCAAACCCTGCGCACCCAAGCAGGCAGCGGTGCAGCTTTGTGCAGCAATGCGGTCCAGCCGCAGCACCAGATCGGCCAAGGGCAATTCCTGCGCGAGTGTCGTCTTTTGCAAAAATCAGGACTGAAATTCAACGCACAAAGTGCTGCGGACACTTGGACATGACACCTCCCCACATCAGGTTTTGTGATATGGTTAACTTCGTTTTCAAAATCAGATTTAAGCTATGAGCCACCTTCTTTTTTCGGGGCACCAAGCTATGGCCACCAGCCAAAACGAACGCGTTTTTTTCGCCATGGGCGAGCGTAATGCTGCCCTGCATCGGCCTTGCAGCATCTCGTAGACCTCATCAGTGCTCTGCCCAAGACACAACAAAAGTTTGTTATGCAGGTGCTCGATTCCGTCATCAGTTCCAATGGAACAATGAACACGCAAAGCTAAGGAGACACGATCATGACCGCACTCGAATCCCGACTCATGCAACGCCTTAAGGTGCTACCGCCCGAGCGCGTGGCTGAGGTGGTGGATTTTGTGGAATTTTTGGCCTCTCGTGTGCAGCGCGATGCCGCCGCACAGCGTCTCTCCGATGCCATGGCACGGCTCGATGCATTGGGTCTGCCGCCTTTATCAGACGACGAGATTGAAGCAGAGATACAGGCGGCACGCCGTGACCGCAGTGCCGCACAACAAGCCAATATCCGCAACTAAACCGGTTGCCTGATGCGCATCGTCATTGACACCAATTTGCTGGTCTCGGGCGTTATTTCCGCAGGACTCCCGCGCAAGTTAGTGGATGCGGCCAAGGCTGGAGAGTTCGAGCTGTGTACAAGCGAGGTTTTGCTGGCCGAATTTCTGGACGTGATCGCTCGGGGCAAGTTCGCCGCACGCCTAGCGCAAGCGGGCTTGACACCCTCGGCCGTTGTGCAGGACTTGCGAGCCTTGGCGGTAGTATTCTCGCCCACAACGGTTGCGCATGTGGTGCTCACAGACCCGGATGATGACCATGTGTTGGCTGCCGCGTTGACAGGTGCTGCCGATCTGATTGCCTCGGGTGACAAGCGCGACTTGCTGCCGTTGGGCAGCTATCAAGGCATCCCAATCGTCACAGCCAAAGAAGCGCTTGAGCGTATTGCCGCCAACGACTGAGGCGGTCGCCATCTGCGCCCCCCCCGCAGACCCCAACCACCAGGCGCAGGAATCGGGGCAAGTTTGATGCTCGGCTGCTGGATC
>CAJBLW010000413.1 GCA_903953985.1 uncultured Burkholderiales bacterium | reverse complement strand
CTGCAAGCTCTACCCCGCTGGGGCCACCACCCACAGCGACGCCGGTGTGACCGATTTGCGCAAAATCAGCGCCACCTTGCAGGCCATGCAACGCCATGGCTTGTTATTGCTGGTGCATGGCGAAGTCACCGACCCTTCGGTGGACTTGTTTGACCGTGAGGCGGTGTTCATTGAGCGCCACCTCATCCCCCTTCGGCGCGATTTCCCCGAGCTCAAAATCGTGATGGAACACATCACCACCCAAGAGGCCGCGCAGTTTGTCGCCCAAGCCGACGGCCCGACCGCCGCCACCATCACCGCCCACCATTTGCTGTTCAACCGCAACGCCATATTTTTGGGTGGCGTGCGCCCCCATTACTACTGTCTGCCCGTGCTCAAGCGCGAAAGCCACCGCTTGGCGCTGGTCAAGGCAGCGACATCGGGCAACCCGCGTTTCTTTCTTGGCACCGACAGCGCACCGCACCCCGCGCACCTCAAAGAGCACGCCAGTGGTTGCGCCGGTTGCTATACCGCGCATGCCGCCATCGAGATGTACGCCGAAGCTTTTGATCAGGCGGGAGCGCTCGATAAGCTCGAAGGCTTTGCCAGTTTCTTCGGCGCTGACTTTTACGGCCTGCCGCGTCACACCAGCACGATCACCTTGCGCCGCGAAACCTGGACGCCCGCAGAGAGCTTTGCTTTCGGCGAGGCCGAACTCAAGCCCCTGCGTTCTGGAGAAAGCCTGCCGTGGCGTCTGGTGGCGGGCTGAGCCCCAACCGGGCTGGGCAGCGCTGTGCGCCAGCTTCCAGCCTGTGCGTGCCCGACATCGATTGGAACGCGCCTTGGCTGGCCGACTGGCGGGCGGTGGGTGAGCCCATCGCGCGCCAAGTGGCGGGCGGCATGCCCCAGCCAGAGGCCCTGAGCGCGGCCAGTTGCGCCCCCATGCGCTTTGTGCCTCAAGCCGACTTGCCCGAAGGCCAGGCCTACGAAGACTTCATTTTTGCCACGCACCAGGTGCCCACCCGTGAAGGCTTGCATGACTTCTTCAACGCTTTGTGCTGGATGCACTTCCCCCTGGCCAAAAAACGATTGAATCAGCTGCAGGCTCGCGAAATCGCGCGCGCAGGGGTGGGGCAGGTGCGCGGCCCGGTGCGCGATGCCGCCACCGTGTTCGACGAAAACGCGCTGCTGATCCAAACCTCTGATGCCGTGTGGGTGGCCTTGACCGAGCACCGCTGGTTGGATGCTTTGGTTAGTTTTAGAAGTGAGTGGGCGAACACTTTTCTTTGGACTTTCGGCCATGCCGCGCTTGAAAAAGCGGTGCAGCCTTACAAATCAATCACCGTTCACCTGTGGCGCGTGCCGCAAGGCGTGGCGCAAACCGACCTCGATGCCTGGCTGACGGAAGACCTCACACCTGAAAAACTGGCCCGTAAACCCTTCAGTCCCTTGCCCCTGTTGGGAGTGCCTGGCTGGTGGCTGGCCAACGAAGACCCGTCCTTTTACGCCGATGACAGCGTGTTCCGTCCTCGCAGAAGCCCGCGCTTTGTGGAAAAACCGTACGCCAATCCGGAAATCACGCCCCCGGCTTGATTTTGGGGTCCAACCCCCTAATATCCGTCTCAACGTGCCCGCGTATTTCGGGTGAAAGTGAAACTCAACATGAAACGCATTTTTCTTTTTGTCATGACCAACTTGGCTGTTGTGGTGGTGCTGGGCATCGTCGCCAACTTGCTGGGCGTCAATCGCTTTTTGACTTCAAACGGCCTGAACTTGGGCGCTTTGCTCGGTTTTGCGCTGATCATGGGCTTTGGCGGCGCCATCATTTCATTGCTGATCAGCAAACCCATGGCCAAGTGGACCTCGGGTGTCAAAGTCATCACCCAACCTGCCAACGCCGACGAAGCCTGGATTTTGGACACGGTGCGCAAGTTTGCTGACAAATCCGGCATCGGCATGCCCGAAGTGGGCATTTTTGAAGGCGACCCCAATGCATTTGCCACCGGCGCGTTCCGCGATTCGGCCCTGGTCGCCGTGTCCACCGGCTTGTTGCAAAACATGACGCACGAGGAAATCGAAGCTGTGATTGCCCACGAAGTGGCGCACATTGCCAACGGCGACATGGTCACCATGACCCTGATCCAGGGCGTCATGAATACCTTTGTGGTGTTCATCTCACGTGTGGTGGGTTATGCGGTCGACAGTTTCTTGCGTAAGGGCGACAGCGAGAACACCGGCCCCGGCATGGGCTACTACATCACCACCATCGTGATGGACATCATCCTCGGCTTTGTGGCCGCCATGATCGTGGCCTGGTTCAGCCGCCAGCGCGAGTTTCGGGCCGATGCCAGTGCGGCGCAGTTGATGGGCCGCAAGCAGCCGATGATCAATGCCTTGGCCCGCTTGGGCGGTGTGCACACCGCCGAGTTGCCCAAAACCATGGCCGCCATGGGCATTGCGGGGGGCATTGGACAGTTGTTCAGCACGCATCCTCCCATCGAAGAACGCATCGCCGCGCTGCAAAACAGCGCTTTATAAAGACGATTCGTCTTTCCCCAGAGCGTCCAGGTGGGATGTGTCACCCCAGCCCACCAAGGACAAGCCCGCAGGCGTCCACAACAAGCGGTTGACTGCGGTGTTGGTGAGTGCCCACGTGCGAGGTGCTTGAAGATCGATGCGGGTGGCGGCACGGTACAAAATGTCCAGCACCCCACCATGGGCCACCAGCACGATCTGCTGGCCCGGATGGCGAACAGCCAGCTCGTTCACCGTGGTCAAAATGCGATCGCGCAGGACCAAAAGTGACTCGCCGCCATCGGGCGGTGTCCAGTCGGGCGTGCGTTTGCGCCAGTGCCATGCGTGGTCGGGCAGCTCGGTCTCGATCTCGGCAAATGTGCGGCCCTGAAACGCCCCAAAATGCCGTTCTCGCAAGCCCAAGTGGGTGTGCACCGTTTTCCCCATGGCCTGTGCAATCGCGGTGGCGGTGGTGTGGGCCCGAGACAGGTCGCTGGCGTAAATGGCATCAACGGGATCACGTTGCACCAGCGAGCGTGCCAAGTGTTCGGCTTGGCGCAGGCCGACATCGTTGAGTGGAATGTCCAAGTGGCCTTGCAGCCGCGTGTCGACGTTCCAGGCGGTTTCTCCGTGGCGAATCGCCAAAATGCGGGTTGGTTCCATAAAGTCTCAGGTTCAGCGGGGCAGTTCGATGTTGACCCGGCGTAGCCCTGCTGGCGGGTTGGGGAAGTTGGCCAGCGCGGCCTGGAACAGAGTCGCGAAGATCGGCACGCTGTCACCCCAGGGGCCTGCATGGCTGGCGCGGGTTTCGTAGACCACTTGGCCCGATCTCAGATCGCGCATGACGACGCTGACCTCGCGGCGGTAATGTGTCGGCGGTGGAAAGCGCATGCCCATACCCAGCCCAATGTGCGAGCCAAAGCCCGAACCGATGGCCACGCTGCCGTAGGGGGTCCAGCCCGGCCCAATGGGTCGGCCCCAAGGGTCGGCCAGGTACTGCGTGCCGCTGAAGCCCACCATCACGCTCAGGCGGGCTCCGGCGTCATCACGCACCAAACCTACGGCGGTCATGGCCGCCTGCGCTTGCTGCTCGGCCAAACCAGCTTCGGGGTTGTTCACTTGCGAGGGCAGTCGCTCAAAGCGGTACTTGGCCCCCTGCAAACTCATACCGGGCGGCACGGCGGCCACAGAGACTACATCGCTGTCGATCAGGCGCATCGAGGCGCAGCCCGTCAAAAACGACAAGGCCAGCGCGGCCAAGGCCATCGAAAACCACCGCTTGAGCTGCCGATTTGTTGTGCGCATGCGCTGTCCCCTTCAGGTTCACATCGAGATGACTTGGATGACCGGCAAGGAAGCTTCCTTGAACTCTTCCTCGTCAAATGCCTTGTCGCCGTCGTCTGATTCGATGCCCGTGATCTTCAGGTCCTTGAAGCCGTGCAGCTTGGCGTCCATCAAATGCGAGGGCACCACATTTTGCAAAGCCGCAAACATGTTTTCAATGCGGCCGGGGTGCTTTTTTTGCCACTCGCGCAGCATGTTGCCCACTTGCAAGCGTTGCAGATTTTCCTGGCTGCCACACAGAGTGCAGGGGATGATGGGGAACTGTCGGTGCTCTGCCCAACGGATCAGGTCGTTTTCAGCCACATAAGCCAGCGGACGGATCACCATGAATTCGCCGTTGTCGCTGACCAGCTTCGGGGGCATGCCCTTGAGTTTGCCGCCAAAGAACATGTTCAAAAAGAAGGTCTGCAGCATGTCGTCGCGGTGGTGGCCGAGCGCCAGCTTGTTGCACTTCAACTCACGCGCCACGCGGTACAAAATGCCCCGGCGCAGGCGCGAGCACAGGCTGCACATGGTCTTGCCTTCGGGGATCTTGTCTT
>CAJBLW010000412.1 GCA_903953985.1 uncultured Burkholderiales bacterium | reverse complement strand
GGCTTAAATCTGAAATGGGAGCAAAGCAGAACAGACTTCCCGTTGGATACTGGCGCAGAAAGATACGATGTGTACACCAACGCAGCGCTGGGCTTGGCTTTGTTTGTCGATAAAGACATCACGGTGAACGTACTTTGACGAAATAGACGAGGTAGATTCTTGACAAGAAACCGTTGGCAAATTCTGCTGCTCTGCACTGCCCTGGCCATTTCGCCCGCCATGGCCGACCGCTTGCTCGACTTTTCCTCGTTCAACCCACCGGCGGTCTCGCAGCGGCGCATTTCGGTGCCGGTGGGTAGTTGGTTGGTGAATCCGCAGCCCAGTGGTTTCTGCCAACAAGCAGGACCCAAAGATGGTTTCATCAGCCGTCCTGAAGGTTGTGTTTTCTGGCAGGTGCAAGCCTCTCGTTGCACTATTGTTACGACGGGGCAGACCTCTCATTCGGAATTGGGCCATTTGTTCTTGCATTGTTTGCAGGCCCGGTGATGTTGTCTTTGATCGCTGTTCGCTTACCCAAAACCCCGTTCCGATTTTTAGTGCTGGGTTTTGTGTTTTTTATTGGGTTGTTTTTAACGGGCTGCGAGACCACCACCATACGACCACCCCAGGTGGACACCGTGCGCTTTACGCCCATGCCAGACGCCAAAAGGGTGATTTCACAGCCAAAGGTCAAATATCTGGTTCGTCAGGATGGGCATGAATACTGTGCGCGCATCACCGGTTTTCCCGTGACTCCAACCTCAAAACCCATGGCCTGTGCTTTCTGGAATGTACGCAGAAAGGAATGCACGGTGGTGACGCCATTGATCACAGGTTTCAACTACGTGGGTCATGAACTCCGTCATTGTTTCGAGGGGGCTTTTCATGACTGATCACCCCGTTTTTTCTGGCAGAGGGAACATGACGCGCAGAAATTTTTTGACTGTGCCGCTGGCCTTGTACATGCCGGTCACTGCTGGGCCTGTTTTGGCCCAAACAGCCGGATTGGAGAGTGGAGTCTTGCGGGTTGGCGTACTGACCAATTACAAGCCATTCAGCTTTATGGAGGGCCATTTACAGGGGTTTGATGTCGATGTGCTCAAACGCATGGCTTCGATTTTGAAAGTAGAGTTGAAAATTCATGTGGACGGCATGGCCAATTTGCAGAAAAAACTGAACTCAGGTGAGATTGCGGTCATTGCGAATCTGTTGTTGAGGACACCGGAAAACCGACGCCAGTTTGATTTCGTTCGTCCATATGCAGCCAACCAACTTGTCTGTGTTCAACACGAAGAGGATTCTCGAGACTTTTTGTCTTTGGACGATTTTTTAGGAAAAAAACTCGGTGTATTGGCCAATACAGGTGTGGAAGATCAAGCGCGTGGCGCCTTGGGAAAGTCGGTTTTGCCTTTTCAAAGCATAGATTTGGCCTTAAGACAATTGGCAGAGAAGAAATTGGATGCGGTACTCGAGGAGAGTCTGATTGCCGACTACTATATCGAGCAGTATGGCTTGCCCATTAAGGTCACTTCACCTTTCGCGCCACCTTTGTCATCAGGCTGGGTCGTTCGCAAAGGCAACAAGCTTTTGGAACAACGGTTGTCCGAGGCAATCCTGACCCTGCTCGGCGATGGCACTTTCAAACCCATTTCAGCAAGATGGTTTGGCTACGATGTCAGCAGACCCAGTGTGAGTCATACGTCATTGCCCCGTTAGGCGTGGTGATGTTGCGCTGCGGGGCGGTTCAAAGATGTTCAAAATTCGCCGATCACCATCCATGGCCAAGTCGAGCAGTTGAGAAAGTGAAGAACATCCCATTTTTTCCAGCACCCGACTTCTGTGAAGCTTGACGGTTGAAGCTGCTGAGCCGTTCAAATTAGCAATTTCCTTGTTGCCGAAGCCTTTGATCATCCACCCACAAATTTCACGCTCTTTTTCGGTCAAACTGGAAAATACCTGACGTACCTTGTTTGTTTTGATTCTTTGATCAAGACCTTTTTTGTCTTTTTCCAAGGCCAAATCGATTGCATGAACAAGTTCAATCAGTCCGAAAGGCTTCAGGAGAAAGTCGAACGCCCCTTTTTTCAAAGCTTCTATGATTTCTGCGGGTTGACTTTCGCCTGAGATGAAAATGATGGGCGTGCTGCGAGCTTGACCGATCAATTCATTTTGAAGGCTCAATCCGCTGGTTTCAGGCATTTGGTTATCGAGCAAAATGACTGCGGGGCTGATGGGAAGTGAATCCCTCAGAAAGGCTTTGGGGTTTTCAAAGCTCTGAATTGAGTAGCGCAACGAACTGAGACTGAATGCCAGGCTTCGTCGTATGGATGGGTCGTCATCAATCAGGTAAATGTGGCCTTTGAAACCTTCAAAATTCATTACAGAACCCGTGTTGAATTGGTTACGCCAAAAGAAAAAAAATTTACTAAAATTTTATATAAATTTAAGTAATAAATCATAAATCAGATTAAATTAAATTGAAGTCACTTTGGATGGGGCAACTGAATGAGTTCTGACACTTTAGGATTTTTGACGGACCTGCCCACCGATGGTCAGAGCATTTTGAGCTTGGCAGCTCGTTCATTGTTTGATCTGTTTGCCAACGCCAGCGAGGGAATGCTGTTGGTGGACCGGTCTGGACGAGTGGTTTGGATCAATGACCATTACCGCCGGTACCTGCCCGCCTTGGGGTTCAAGAAAGAGGAGGATTTTGTCGGGCGGCCTGTGGTGGAGGTGGTGCAAAACACCCTGATGGGCCAAGTGATGGAAACGGGTAAACCCATACTCATCGATCTGCTGAGTAACAAAGCGGGAACTTTTCTGGTCAGCCGATTTCCCTTGCGTGATGAAGCTGGGGTTGTCATTGGCGCTTTGGGTGTGGTTTTGTTTGATCAGCCCGAAACCAATTTACAACCACTCATGGCCAAATTTGCCTTGATGCAACGGGAACTGGACGAAGCTCGCGATGCCTTGGCGGTGCAGCGCAAAACAGGGCCCGCTCTGCGTCAAGCCCGTTACAGTTTTGCAAGTTTTGTGGGAGCCAGTGGTGTCGTGACCGATTTGAAGCGCCAGGCCAGGCGAGCGGCCCAAACCCACAGTCCTATTTTGCTCTTGGGAGAAACGGGTACCGGTAAAGAGTTGTTGGCCCATGCCATACATGCCAGTTCGCCTCGTGCCAGAGGACCTTTGGTCAGCGTCAACATCGCGGCCGTGCCGGATTCTTTACTGGAGGCCGAATTTTTTGGGGTTGTACCCGGCGCTTTCACCGGGGCAGACCGCAAAGGCCGTGACGGTAAATTCAAGGTGGCCGACGGTGGTACTTTGTTTTTGGATGAGATCGGTGACATGCCTTTGGCCCTGCAGGCGAAGTTGTTGCGCGCCTTGCAGGAGGGTGAAATCGAGCCCTTGGGTTCCAATCAATTGGTGCCTTTTGATGTGCGGGTGATCGCAGCGACTTCCCGTGATTTGGCCAAACTGGTGCGCGAAGGCTTGTTTCGCGAGGACCTTTTTTATCGACTCAATGTTTTGCCACTTCGAGTCCCGGCTTTGCGTGACCGTGCCTCTGACATTCCCAACTTGGTCGAGGAGTTGTCGGAGGCGTTGGCCTTGCGCGGTGCAGTGCCACAGCCAGAGTTCAAGAGTGAAGCGATTGCGTTGCTGTCAGCGCAACCTTGGCGGGGCAATGTCCGTGAACTTCGCAATGTGATCGAGCAGTTGCTGTTGCGCTGTGAATCGGGATGTGTGGATGCAGCAGCAGTCGAAGCTGTTTTGCGTGAATCCGGTCTCAGTCAGATTGTTCCCGCCCGCGTCGAACCTGCAGCTTCTGCCCCTGTGGGACTGAAACATTCGGCTGCGGACCCGTCTGGCGAGCGATGGCCTTTGGCCCCTCGCATCCGCGCATTGGAAGTGCAGGCGGTGCAAGATGCTTTGAACCAAACCCGGGGCAACAAGGCTGCGGCGGCCCATTTGCTGGGCATATCGCGTGCCAAACTGTACCAATGCCTCTTTTGATGTGTCTTTTAAAAAGACGTATGTATTTTTAAAAGACACCATCAGTGTATTTTATTTGAACGCATGCGTTCGAAATACCATCTGGCAGACGCATCCATCAGGTTTGACAAGGGTTTGAGTGATTTTGTCGTGACTGTTACGATTGGCATGCAATGTGCATTAAATCTTTGAGCCGCAAACCAGCGGACAACTTACCAGGAGACTTCCGCATGTTCCGTCGACACCTCATTTCCTTGGCCGCATTGGCCGCTAGTGCCATTTTGATGCCAGCCGCATGGGCCCAAGGCAAAGACATCAAGATCGCCCACATTTACAGCAAGACCGGTCCACTGGAAGCCTACGGCAAGCAAACCCAAACTGGTTTGATGATGGGCCTGAGTTACGCCACGGGTGGCAGCATGGCCATCAATGGCCGCAAGATCGTCGTGATCGAAAAAGACGACCAAGGCAAGCCCGACCTGGGCAAGAATCTGTTGGCTGCGGCTTATGGCGACGATAAAGTGGACCTGGCCGTGGGCCCGACCGCTTCGCCGGTGGCGCTGGCCATGCTGCCTGTGGCAGAAGAGTACAAAAAGATTTTGTTGGTCGAACCTGCTGTGGCCGACTCGATCACGGGTGACAAGTGGAACAAATACATTTTCCGCACCGGCCGCAACAGCAGCCAAGACGCGATTGCCAATGCCGTGGCGGTGGACAAAGACGGTGTGAGCATCGTCACCATGGCGCAAGACTCGGCTTTTGGCCGTGACGGCGTTAAAGCTTTCAAGGACTCGGTCAAGAAAGCCAAGCTGGTGCATGAAGAGTACCTGCCGCCAGCCACCACCGACTTTACCGCCGGTGCACAGCGCATGATCGACAAACTCAAGGGCCTGCCTGGTCGCAAGATCATTTTCATTATCTGGGCCGGTGGCAACCCCTTCAAGATCGCCGACATGGACTTGAAGCGCCACGGCATCGAGATTGCCACGGGCGGCAACATCCTACCCGCCATGGTGGCCTACAAACAGTTCCCCGGCATGGAAGGCGCTGCTTACTACTACTTCGGCATGCCCAAGAACCCGGTCAACGACGCCATGGTGGCCTCGCACTACCAACAGTTCAAGTCTCCCCCAGACTTCTTTACAGCCGGTGGGTTCTCAGCCGCCATGGCTTTGGTCACGGCATTGAAGAAAACCAATGGC
>CAJBLW010000411.1 GCA_903953985.1 uncultured Burkholderiales bacterium | reverse complement strand
TGGGTAAGGGCGGCCTTGGTCGGGCCATAGGCCAGACCATTGGGCAGGCCGCGCCAACCCGCCACGCTGCTGAGCAGGCTGATGTGCCCACTGCGCTGGGCGAGCATGCCCGGCAGCACCGCGTCGATCACCTGCAAAGCACCGTGGTAATTGACCTTGTCGTGCCGCAACAAGTCATCGATGTTCATGGCCGTGGCGCGTTGGGCGCGGTAATAGCCCGCCGCATAGACCACCATGTCGAGCGGGCCTTCGGCCAGCAGGGCGCGGGCCGTGGCCTGCACTTGGGGCCCATCGCTCACGTCCAGTGCACGCCACTGCACCCCCGTATCCTGCGCGGCCCAGTCTTGCACGCCTTGCGGGTTGCGGGCCGACACCACCACCTGGGCCCCAGCCGCGCGCAGCGCTTGTGCGCAGGCCAAACCAATGCCGGTGGACGCGCCCACCAGCCAGACCCGGCGGCCCTGCCAATGGGTAAGGGGTGTGTTGAGTTGCAGCCAATTTCGGGCTTGCGCCTGTGGGGCGGGTGCCGCAGTTTGTGGGCCTGCTTTGGGCATGGCCATGTCGGCCGCTTCAGTAGGCATTGCTGCCACGCCAGAGGAATGGGAGTTCATGAATATCAACCCGATTTGGACGCCAAAGGCGTGCGGCGCGTGAACGACAAAGTGACCTCGCCCAGCTTCACACCCCATTTGCTCATGGTGGCTTTGTTGAGCATGACGCGGTCGTCCATCAGGTACATCCAGTCGTCAAACTCGACGTTCCAGACCCGGCCATCGACCGGCAAAGCCAAGGTATAACCCCAGCGGAATGCGTTGCCGCTGACCTGACCAGAGGCTTCGCCCACCACGTCATCGGCACGACCGGTGTAGCTGCCGTTGGGACCCGCTTTGAGCTTCCAGATGCGGCGCTGTTTGGTGCCATCTGAGTACACAAAGGCTTCGTCCAGCACGCCTTCGTCGCCATTCCAGCTGCAGTCCATCACCACGGTGAAGCGCTTGACGACTTGGCCGCTGCGGTCGGTGAACACGCCCCACGCGTCGATGGTGCCAGTGAAGTAAGTGCGCAAATCCAGCAGCGGTTTTTCTTGCGCGTAGTTTTGCACCTGCGGCCCCGCGCAGCTGGCCACAAAGGGCGTAGCGGCCACCATGGACAAAGCACCCAGTCGGGTCAGGGCCGTGCGGCGGTGGATCATGGCGGTGGCTTGTGGGCGCATGGGAGGCTTTCGAGGTGTGGGTTCAAAGCGGCTTCATGCCGAGGGATGGGCTAAAAAGTGGGCCGCGTCAGGCCCCGATATCAAATCGGGGCGACGCATCAGGCCCGCATACAAAGCCAGTCCAGCCAGGAGCTTGAGCACGCAAGGCAGCAAGCCATAAGCCAGGCCCAACGCCAGCACGGCATCGGCGTCCTGCTGGCCCGGGGCATAACCCCACAAACCGAGCAATGGCAAAGACAGCCCAGCAGCAAGCGCCAGATTGAGTTTGGTGGCCAGATTCCACCAGCCCATGAAGGCGCCGTCTGTGCGGCCGCGCTCGCCACAGCGGTCAATCAGTTGGTTGAGCAACGCTCCGGGCACCGTGAGGTCAGCGCCCAACGCCAAGCCCGACAAGGCGCAGACCACCAAAAAACCTGTGGTGTCGCCCGCGCCCAGCGTGACCACGCTGACAAAAGCCAGCACCGACAAAGCCATACCTGTGGCCCATGTGCGCAGCAGGCCGATGCGGTCGATCACCTTGAGCCACAGCGGAAACGACAGCGCCCCGGCAGCAAAGTACAGGCCCAGAAACAGCGGCTCCATGGCTTTGGGCGCTTGCAACAGGTCTTGCACAAAAAACAGCACCAGCGTGGCGGGCACGGCGCTGGCCAGGCCGTTGAGCATGAAGACCATCAACAAGCGGCGAAAGCCCGCGTGCTGCCACGGCTGCCAGAGGCTGCCGACCGCATGACCGGGAACCACCGCGATGGTCGATGCCAAGGCGCTGCGCGCAACCCACCGCCAAAAGAACAAGCCCAGCGCCAGCATGAGCACGAGCAAGGCCGTCGTCGGCCCCCAGCCCCACAGCGCGGGCAAAGCAGACGCCAGCAACACCCCGATCAGTGCAAAGCCTTCGCGCCAAGCGACCCAGCGGCTTTGAGCGATTCCCCCGCCGCCTTGCCGAGCTGCCCAGGCCTGGTGCAAGATGCCCAAACCACTGTAGGCCAGGTGGCTGAGCGTGAGCGCTGCGCCCACCCAAACCAGCAAACCCGTGGGCGACAAGGCCGCCGCAGGCGGAAAAAACAAGGCCGCAAAGCCCAGCGCCACGGCCAGCGCGAACAACACAGCCGCCAGCCACACGGCCTGCCAAGAGTGTCGGTACAACTTGTCGCCCCAACGCCCGAGCAACGGGTCCACCACGGCGTCGATGCTGCGACTGAGCAAGAGCACCGCGCCCAATGCCGCCAGGGGCACGCCGTACTGCTGGGCGTACACATTAGGCAAATGCACATACACCGGCAACGCCACAAACGCCAAAGGCAAGCCCAGCAAGCCATAGGCGGCCGAGGTCTTGCGCTGCACAGCGCTGGGGGTCACCGGGGCCAAGTCATTCATGGTTGCAGGCCTTGCAACAGTTGCGCACGCATCTTGGGCTCGGAGGTACGTTCGTCGAGCCAGATACCAAAAAACAAGCGCGCAAAATTCACGTCTTTGACCACGCCGACGCGTTGGCCATTGACCCAAAATTCGACCCCCTCACCCGGCAGATTGATGCCTGTGATGCGCTCACCCGCGCTCACGTTGGGAAAAATCTCGCGCATGGCTGCCAACCAGCTTTGTGATTGCACATCGGTGAAGCTGCCCACACGCCGCATCTCGTCAATCGACCGGCTGGCAATGGCCGCGCCTTCCAGCTTGCGCAGGTATTGCAGCTCCAGGGCAAAGGCTTGTTGCATGGCCTGACTGTGCCGAAAACCACGGGGCGTCCACAACCTGGCGTCATACACCTCAAAGCCCCAAACCCGCAGGCGCACCGGCGCGGTGGGCACCACGCCGCCCAAGCCCGCCACTTCGGGGCGGCTGTAAGCCGCGTTGGGGCTGGTCACGCTGGTGGTTTGCGCCTGTGCTGCGCCCAACACGCCACCCCACAAGACCAGAAGAAAGCCGTGTCGCCAGCTGCATTGCAGCAACCAGGAAGTGGCGCGAGTTGTCAGTGAGGTGTGCATGGGAATTAGCCGGGCTTGGCCAAGGTGAACTGCACCACGTCAATGTTGGCCTCATCGAACGCAGCTTCGCAATACGCCAGATAAAAGGACCACAAGCGGATGAAGCGGTCGTCAAATTTCAGCGTTCGTACTGTGCCCAACTGCGACATGAAGCTCTCGCGCCAGCGGCGCAGCGTCTCTGCGTAGTCGGGACCGAAGTTCAGCTCGTCCACCACTTGCAGCCCGGCGGCTTGCGCTTGCCGGCGGAACTCGCCGGGACTGGGCAAACAGCCGCCCGGAAAGATGTACTGCTGAATGAAATCGGTCGATTGCAGGTAGCGCTCAAAAAACCGGTCGTCAATCGTGATGCTTTGCACACACGCGCGGCCACCGGGCTTGAGCATGCGGGTGATGGTCTGAAAGTAGGTGGGCCAATAGGTCTGACCTACCGCCTCAATCATCTCGATCGAGCACACCGCATCGTAAGGCCCGTCGCTGATGTCACGGTAGTCTTGCAGTCGCAAATCAGCGCGTTCCTGCACGCCATGCGATTGCATGCGGGCGTTGGCAAAAGCCAGCTGTTCGGTGGACAGGGTCACACCCGTGATGTGCGCACCAAACTCGGTGGTGGCCGCTTCGGCCAAAGCCCCCCAGCCGCAACCGATCTCCAGCACGCGGTCGCCAGGCTTGGCATTGACCATGCGCAGGGCGCGGCGTACCTTGGCTTTTTGGGCAACGGCCATGTCTTGGGTGTGGTCACCATCGAACCATGCTGACGAGTAATTCATCGTGCCGTCCAGCCACAGCGCATAGAAGGCGTTGCCCAGGTCGTAATGGGCGTGGATGTTCTTGCGGCTGTTGGTTCGGTTGTTGCGGTTCAGCAGGTGCTTGATGCGGTAGAACAAACGCCCCAGCCAGTGACCGTAAATGGCGCTTTCGATGTGGTCACGGTTGGCAATGGTCAGGCGCAGCAAAGCGGCCAGGTCGGGTGTGGTCCAGTCGCCCGCCATGTAGCCCTCGGCAAAACCAATGTCCCCTGATTTCAGCACCTCGGCGCACATGTCCCACCGGTGAATGTGCAAAGCTGCAAACGGTGCCTCGTGCGTGCCAAAGACCTGGTTGTTGCCATCGGGCGCATGCACCGTGAGCGTGCCGATTTTCAGGCGAGTCAACAGGCTGAGCAGACGTGCAGCGGCCTTGGGCAGGCTGGCGTGTGAAATGCTGGTGGTGGCGCGGTGACCCAAGGCTTGGGCGTTTTCAGCGGTCTTCATAGAGGGCGGCATCCGGTGGGGTCCAGTGTTCATCGGGTCACAAAATCGCGGGGCGGCTCGGGCTTGCGCCAAAACGGTACTTTTTTCAGCCACAACAAGAGCGCATGCCAGTGAATGCGAGCCACCACACCCAGTGTGAGCAGGGGATAGCGCCACATCACGCGGCGCAGGGCCTCCGCGGTGACAGGCTCAAGCACGCCGCTCCAACTGGTGTCGATCAAAGGGCCATCGGCGTCGGCATGGTCCACACGCGCCACGATCCGGTCCTGGCCTGCGTGTGTCACACGCATAAAGCGAAATCGGTATTGGCCTTGCACATCGCAAAAGGGCGAGACATGGAACACCTTGTTGGCCAAAATCGTTTGGCCGTATTGCGGCTCCGGCAGCAGGTAGCAATGCCGCTCGCCAAAGGTGTTGTTCACCTCGGCCACGATGGCGGCCAGGCTGCCATCGGCGCGGTGCGCATACCAAAAGCTCACGGGCTTGAAAGCATGGCCCAACACACGCGGAAAGGCCTGCAACCAGACCTCGCCTGTGGCGTCCTCGATGCCTTCTTTGTCCAGCAAGGCATCGAGCCAAGCCAAGGCCCCGCCGGTCTCGGCAGGACGGCCATCGCCGTGGTCGGCATCGTGAAAGGCAAACCAAGCGCGGCGGTTGATGGCCAAATCGGTGCGGCACACACCTGCTTGCAAGCTGCGCATGGGCAGCATCAAAAAAGCGGTCGGGTAGACGAACGCATGGTGCGCCGGGCGGTGACGTGTGTGGCGCACCTGGCCCCAGCCGATGAGCGCGGTGGCAGAGGTCATGCGGCCAGTTTTTCCTGAAGGCCACCCTGCTCGTGGATTTGTTTGAGCAAGGCGCGGCCCACTTGCAGGCCCGATTTCAGGCCATCTTCGTGAAAGCCATAACCCGTCCAGGCCCCGGCGTACCAAGTGTGGTGCTGGCCTTGCAGCAAAGGCACGCGTTTTTGCGCGTCAATCGCTTTGAGGTCAAACACCGGGTGCGCGTAGTCGTATTCGCCCACGATGGTGGCCGGGTCGATGGGCTGCAATGGGTTGAGCGACACCACCACGGGCTGGGAAAACGGGATGCGTTGCAACAGGTTGAGCAGGTAATGCAGGCAGACTCGCGAGGACTCGCGCTCGGTACTGACTGCACGCTCATAATTCCAAGCGGCCCAGGCCTTGGGGTTGGCCGGCAACACACTGGCATCGGTGTGCAGCACGGCACGATTGTCTTGGTAACGGATGTCGCCCAACACCTTGCGCTCCTCACCCGAGGGCTCGCGCAGCAGGCCCAGCGCCTGGTCGGTGTGGGTGGCGATCACCACTTCGTCAAAGCGTTCTGCATGTCCGTCGGTGATGATGCGCCCGCCCTGCGCATCGCGCTCGATCAAGCGCACCGGGGTGTTCAGGCGCTTGTCGTGCACGCCCGCCAGAATTTTCTCAACGTAATGGCGTGCCCCCCCCACCACGCTGAACCATTGCGGGCGGTTGGTCACCTGGATCAGGCCGTGGTTGTGGCAAAACCGGATCATGGGAGCGACAGGAAATTGCAGCATCTGGTCGGTCGGGCAACTCCAGATGCAGCCCAGCATGGGCAGGAAATACCAGTCGCGAAAAGACTCACTGAACTTGTGTGTTCGCAAAAATTCGACCAGCGGCTGCTGAAGGTCTTGTTCGCGCTGTGCATTGGCGATGCGGGTGCACAGCGCATTGAAACGCACCACATCGGCCAGCATGCGCCAAAACCGTGGGTTGACCAGGTTGCTGCGCTGGGCGAACACGCTGTTCAGATCGGTGCCGCTCCACTCCAGGGTTTTGCCGCTCATGGCCCCGGGCACCTTGACCGAAAAAGACATGTCGGACGGCGCGGTTTCGACCTGCAGCTCGGCAAACAGGTTGATCAGGTTCGGGTAGGTGCGTTCGTTGAACACCAGAAAACCCGTGTCCACCCCATGGGTGACAGGGCCTTGCGGCGTGGGCAGCGTGATGTCGACCGTGTGGGTGTGGCCGCCAAAATAATCGCCCGCCTCAAAAACGGTGATATCGGCGTGGTTTTGCAGCGTGTGCGCCACCGCCAGTCCGGAAATGCCCGAACCCAGGATGGCCAGTTTCATGCGACGGCTCATGGTTTGGCTTTCAGCGCTTTGTCGATGGCCGACAACAGCGTTTTGCTTTCCGGCCCCGTCATGCTGCTGTACTGGTCAATGACCTTGCCATCCCTGCCAATCAGGTATTTGTGGAAGTTCCAACGGGGCTTTTGGCCGGTTTGGGCGGTGAGCTGCTTGAACAAGGGAACGGCACCATCGCCCGTGACCTGGGTTTTGGTGAACATGGGGAACTTCACGCCAAAGGTGCTCTCGCAGAAGTCTGCAATGTCCTTGTTGCTGCCTTTTTCCTGAGCAAAGTCGTTCGAGGGAAAGCCCAGCACCACCAAGCCACGGTCTTTGTATTGGGTGTTCAGCGTTTCCAAACCTTTGTATTGCGAGGTAAAACCGCAAAAACTGGCGGTGTTGACCACCAGCACCACCTTGCCCGCGTACTGGCACAGCGACTGCGGCTTTTCGTCTTGCAGGCGGTCAAAAGTGTGGTTCAGGATGGTGGGGCAGACGGATGACTGGGCAGTCGTTTGCGGGCTGGCTTGCGCCGCTTGCAGGCCCAAGCCCAGCATGGCGGCCAAGACGACCAGCACCCCGTTGACGCCCCATTGTTTTACCGAAGAGTGATTCATCTGCACTTGAAAACTCATTTTGTGACTAATCAGTTTAAACTTGTTTGAACATATTGTCACGCCAGCCCTTTTCATTGGAGACGCACATGCCTAAACCCTCGGGTTTTAAAGGGAACAAACAGGATTTGCCGCAAAAACCTTGCGCCGTTTGTGGCCGGGCCATGAGCTGGCGCAAAAGCTGGGCCAAAAATTGGGACAGCGTGCTTTACTGCAGCGACCGCTGCAGAGCAGGCAAGTCTAAGACCCCCAGTACCTGACCCCCCATCCTGAACACCCCCTCCCACGAAAGAAAAGGCATGACACGTCACCTGATATTGGTTTTGGGCGACCAACTGGGCTGGGACAACCCGGCCTTGGCCGACTTTGACCCCACCCAAGACCGTCTCCTGATGATCGAGGCGGACAGCGAAGCAGGCGAAGTCTGGAACCACCGGGCCCGGATCGCGATTTTCTTGTCGGGCATGCGTCACTTTGCCAACGAAGCGCACCGCCGGCGCTGGCCTTGTACCTATATGAAGGTGGACGACGCCGAGCAGCCCCCGGACTTTGCTGGTCGCTTGGCCCTGGCCATGCACACCGACCCACCGAAAGCCCTGGTGGTGATGGAAGCCGGGGCCTGGCGCATGGAAAAGCTCATCGAAGACACCGCAGCGCAGGCCCAGGTCCTGCTGCGCTGGGTGGCTGACAATCACTTTTTGTGCAGCCGAGCCGAGTTTGCCAAATGGGCGGGCGACAAGAAAGAACTGCGCATGGAATTCTTTTACCGCGAGATGCGCAAACGCCACGGCGTGCTGATGGCGGGCAAAGAACCGGTGGGTGGACATTGGAACTTTGACGCCGAGAACCGCAAAGGCTTTGGCGCCAAAGGCCCTGGCACCGTGCCGCCGCCAGCGCGTTTTGCGCCCGACCGTATCACGCAAGACGTCATCGCCCTGGTCCGCGATCGCTTTCCCAAACACCCGGGCACGTTGGACCACTTTGCTTGGCCCGTGACACGCGAAGACGCTTGGGTGGCGCTACAGCACTTCATCGACCAACGCCTGGAAAACTTTGGCGCTTGGCAAGATGCCATGTGGACCACTCTGCCTTTTGGCTGGCACGCGCTGGTGGGCAGCAGCCTGAACCTGCATTTGCTCAACCCACGCGAAGTGATCCTGGCTGCAGAGCAGGCTTACCACGCACGCGGCTTGCCGCTGGCCAGCGTCGAGGGCTTCATCCGCCAAGTACTGGGCTGGCGCGAATTCATTCGCGGGGTCTACTGGCTGGACATGCCGCACATGGCCGAGGCCAATCACTATGGCCACACGCGCAACTTGCCCGATTGGTACTGGACAGGCAAGACGCACATGGCCTGCATGCAAGCGACCATTGGCCAAAGCCTGCAACACGGTTATGCCCACCACATTCAGCGCCTCATGGTGACAGGACAGTTTGCGGTACTGGCTGGTTTGTCTCCGCAACAAGTCAGCGCCTGGTACCGCGCCATGTACGTGGACGCGGTGGAATGGGTGGAGACGCCCAACACCCTGGGGATGGCGCTGCACGCCAACGGCGGGCGCTTCACCAGCAAACCCTATGTGGCCAGCGGCCAGTACATCAGCCGCATGAGCAACTACTGCAAAGGCTGCCGCTACCAACCGGAGCAACGCACCGGCCCCAATGCCTGCCCTATGACCACCCTGTACTGGGACTTTCTGATCCGCCACGAACAGGTCTTTGCCGGCAACCCACGCACCGCGCTCATGGTCAAACACGTGGGCAAGATGAGCGCGGAGGACAAAGCGCAGATCCGGGCGCAAGGGGATGCGACGCGGGAGGGGTTGGACGGGATTTAAAAGCCGGACACCGCTGTCTACGGGCGCATAGCCGTCACCAGGCCAAGGCTCACGCCGAGGATCCCCCTGCGTTTCTGGTGACAATACAAACTTATTTATTTGCGTCAGCTGAAATCAAAACATGGCCAGTCCGTTGAAAAAAATTGGTTTTCATGCCAATGGCAAGCCACGTGCCTGGTTGAAATCGCTGGTATTTGACGCCCAATTGGCACCGCGCTCCCTTTTCAAACCATGGATTTGGCCCAAAGCAGGGGATATTCACCCGGCTTTTCGTTCTTGGCTGCGGCTGGCTTTGCAAAACCCAGCACCTTCATCTTTGAACGATTGGCCCTTGCGGCGCCAACGGATCGTAGATCAGAAAACCTTGGGCTCTGCAGGCACGCTGCGCATCGTGTGCACACGCGCCACCACTTTTGTGGCGCATGCCTTAGAGACCCATGGGCATGCTTTGGGTTTTGCGGTTCACATCGAACACGACATGCCCGAGGACTTTCCCGAAGACTTGTATCTGGTCATTTGCCCACAAATGTTCTCGCGTTTGCCCCCAAGCGAAAAACGCATCGTTTTTCAAATGGAGCAATCTGTCCATCCCCGTTGGTTCACCCCTGAGTACCTGAACATTCTTTACAACTCGGTGGCAGTTTTTGATTATTCCGTTCAAAACATTCAGTTTTTGACCCAGCAAGGCATACCTGCCGACATGATTTTTCACGTCCCCTTATCGCCGGTGCCCAACTACCCTGGCGCTGAATTTTCAAGTGCTTTGACCGGTTCAGAAAGCGTAAACGCATGCGATGTACTGTTTTATGGCGACTTGAAAAACAAAAGAAGACAGGCATTTCTCAAGGTGCTGAGCGAGCACTTTGATGTGCGGGCGGAACGCAGCTTGTATGGACAAGATTTGTGGCGTGCCATGGCACATGCCAAAGTGGTGGTCAATATCCACTATTACGAAAACGCCTTGCTTGAAAGTACACGAATTTGTGAATGCTTGTCTTTGGGCGCGCGCGTCATCTCTGAAGCCGCCACCGATCAAGACCAACATGCCGATTGGGAAGATCTGGTGGTGTTCACCCCGATCAACGATGCCCAAGCCATGGTGCAGGCCATCCACCAATGCTTGCGACAAACACCCCTTGCTACGCCCTCTTTGTCAGACCGAGCGTTTCGCTTGGGACCTTCGATGGAAGCAGCATTTCGGACTTTGAATCTGCTGGTTCACCGATGAAACACCTCATTGGATCAACTTGGGCTTCACGCGTCACTGCCACCCTGGATGACCCTGCCTTCACCTCCGTCTGCAGCCGTCATTTGCGCCGACTGATCTGCTGGAGCACATGCTGCTTGAACGCCAGCGCCAGCGGGGAGAGCTTTTTGCCGGCAGGGTAAACGATGTGCCAGGCCGAGGGCAGAGGAAATCCCTGCACGTCAATCACGCTCACACCGTTTTCTTTTTGGTGCCCGTGCAAAGCGTGACGCGAAACCACGCCCACCCCCAAACCGCCCGCCACCGACTCCTTGATGGCCTCGTTGCTGCCCAGCTCCAGACGCACATCGGGGCGGAACTTCATCTGCCGGAAAAACTGGTCACCCGCCATGCGCGTGCCTGAACCTTTTTCGCGGAAGATGAAGCGGCGCTGCGCCAACTCTTGCAAAGGCACCGCACTTCGCTTGGCGAGCGGGTCCGAGGTGGGCGCGATCACCACAATCGGGTTCGGCATGAAGGCCTCGTCGCCCAGGTCCATGTCTTTGGGCGGCATGGACATGATGTACAGGTCGTCCAAGTTGTCACGCAGGCGTTGCACCACGCCGTCACGGTTGAGGATTTCGAGCGACACGTCGATGGCCGGGTGCCGCTTGCAAAAGCTGCCGATCAGGTGCGGCATGAAGTATTTGGCCGTGCTCACCACCGCCACCCGCAGCTTGCCGCGCGACAAGCCCTTGGCCGCGTCCACGTTTTGTTCAAACGCATCCCAGGTCTGGGCAACGGCGCGGGCGGTCTGCGCCAGCTCTTGACCCACCTCGGTCAGGTAGATTTTTTTGCCCACCAACTCGTACAACGGCAAACCAACGGATTCGCTGATGTCCTTGAGCTGCATCGAGGCCGTGGGCTGGGTGACGTGCATCACCTTGGCCGCGGCGCTCACACTGCCGGTTTCGGCCAAAGCCAGAAACAATCTCAATTGACGGAAGCTGACGTTCATAGGCTTTTATCTATATTCAAGGGTTGAAGAATCGATTTTACAAGTGTCCTGTCCGTTTCTATGATCGGCGCAAGGAACACCCCCATGCAAAATCTGATCGACCCGGCCATCCTCTTTTTCATCTTCGGCGTGCTGGCCGGCACCGTCAAATCCAACCTCGAAATCCCGCCCGCCATCTCCCGCTTTTTGTCGCTCTACCTGTTGATGGCCTTAGGTCTGAAGGGCGGCTTTGCGCTATCGCAATCAGGCCTGACGGCCAGCGTGGGCATCAGCTTGGCCGCTGCTGTATTACTGGCCATCGTCATCCCGCTCATCGGTTACGCCTTGCTGCGGCGCTTTGTGTCGGGCTTTGACGCGGCCGCTGTGGCGGCCACGTATGGCTCAGTGAGCGCGGTGACGTTTGTCACGGCGGTGCAGACGCTGGAAAACCAAGGCGTGCCTTACGGTGGGCACATGGCTGCGGCCATGGCCCTGATGGAGTCGCCCGCCATCATCCTGGCGGTGGTGTTGGCCAATTCGCTGCGGCAAAAGCAGGCCTCGGGTGTAGTGCTGCAAGCAGGCGGCGCGGCTGCACTGGGCGGGCCTAACTCTGCGCATGGTGCGTCGGTGGGCAAGATCCTGCACGAGTCCTTCACCGATGGGGCACAGTTGCTGCTCTTGGGGGCCATGGTGATCGGCCTGGTCACGGGCGAAGCGGGCAAAGAGGCGATGGCCCCCTTCTCGGTGGACCTTTTCAAAGGCATGCTGGCCTTCTTCCTGCTCGACATGGGCTTGATGGCGGCGCGCAACCTGCCGCAGGTCAAAGGTCAATCACCCGTGCTGATTGCCTATGCCGTGCTCGGCCCCATCGTGCACGCGGCACTGGCCCTGGGCCTGGCTATCGCCTTGAAACTGAGCGCAGGCGATGGGGCCTTGCTCATGGTGTTGGCCGCGAGCGCCTCATACATTGCCGTGCCCGCCGTGCTGCGCACCGCCTTGCCCGAGGCCAAACCCGCGCTGTATTTCGGGCTCAGCCTGGGGCTGACCTTTCCGCTGAACATCGTGCTCGGCATCCCGGTCTATTTGGCGGTAGCGCAAGCGGTATTGGGGTGACCGCCTAGACCGAACGCATCAACCCACCATCAATGCGCAGGTTCTGGCCAGTGATGTAGGCCGCACCTTCTGAGGCCAAAAAGGCGATGGTCGCGGCCACTTCTTCGCTGGTGCCGTAACGCTGCATGGGCACACTTTCGCGGCGCTCTTCTTTGGCGGGCAAGCTGTCGATCCAGCCGGGCAACACATTGTTCATGCGCACTTGGTGCACCGCATGCTCGTCGGCAAAGAGCTTGGTGAAAGCGGCCAAGCCCGCGCGTGCCACAGCCGAGGTCGGGAACATCGCACTGGGTTCGACCACCCAGGCGGTGGAGATGTTGACGATGGACCCCGATTTTTGCTGGACCATGATGGGGGCCACCAACCGCACGGCGCGCACCACGTTCAAAAAATACATGTCCATGCCCAGATGCCACTGCGCATCAGTCAGCTCCAGCACCGGGCCTTTGGGGCCGTGGCCTGCACTGTTGACCAACACGTCGATGCGGCCCCAACGCGTCATGGTTTGATCGACCAGCTTTTGCAGGTCTTCGCTCGATTGGTTGGAGCCCGTCAGCCCCAAACCGCCCAACTCACGACCCAGCGCCTCGCCCTTGCCGGACGAGGACATGACGGCCACCTGAAAGCCATCTTGCGCCAACTTGCGGGCCGCCGCAGCGCCCATGCCACTGCCGCCACCCACCACCATCGCCACTTTGTTGCTCATACTTTGCTCCTTGTTTGTGTGAGTTGTCGAAACATCCGGCCAGACCACTGGCCCAGATCATCCAGATAGGTGAACACCACCGGGATCACCAACAAGCTGAGCACGGTGCTGGTGAGCAGGCCGCCAATCACGGCAATGGCCATGGGGGAGCGGAAGCTCGCGTCGGCTGCGCCCCAGCCCACGGCAATGGGCAGCATGCCCGCGCCCATGGCAATCGTGGTCATGACAATCGGCCGGGCGCGTTTGTGGCAAGCGTCCAGCATCGCATCCCAGCGGCTCATGCCGGGCACGGCGGGGTGATCGCCCTCGGCGGGTTTACCGCGCCGCGCCTCAATCGCGTATTCGACCAGCAGGATCGAGTTTTTGGTGGCGATGCCCATGAGCATGATCAGGCCAATGAGCGAGGGCATGGAGAAGCTTTTTTGCGCGATCAACAAGCCCACAAATGCGCCGCCCAGCGACAGCGGCAGCGCCGCCAAAATCGTGATCGGGTGCAAGAAGCCCTTGAACAGCAACACCAGCACGATGTAGATGCACAGCACACCGATCATCATGGCCAGGCCAAAGCTGGCAAAAAGCTCGCCCATGACTTCGGCATCACCCACCTCCACCACCTTCACGCCCGGCGGCAGGCTTTGCAGCGCGGGCAGTTGTTGCACGGCTTGTGTCACGTCGCCCAGCGGCATGCCTGAGAGTTCGATCTCGAAGTTGATGTTGCGCTGGCGGTCGTAGCGGTCAATCACCGCCGGGCCACCCGCCACCTCGATGCTGGCCACCTGGCCGAGCATGACGGGGCCACGGCTGCCCGGCACCATCAGGCGCTCGAGCGTGGCCAGGTCTTGCCGGGATGCGTCGCCCAATTTGACGACGATGGGCACTTGGCGCTCTGACAAATTGAGCTTGGGCAGGGCGGCATCGTAGTCGCCCAAAGTGGCCACACGCAAGGTGTCGCTGATGGCGGCGCTGGTCACGCCCAGATCGGCGGCTTTGGCAAAGTCGGGGCGCACCGCGATTTCGGGGCGCACCAAGCTGGCGGTGGACGCGATGGACCCCAGGCCTGAAATGGTGCGCAGGTCACGCTCGACAGCCATGGCGGCGGTTTGCAAGGCCTGCGGGGTCTTCGCCTGTGAGCACCAGCACGTATTTCTCGCCCGAGCCACCCAGACCCACCTTGGTGCGCACGCCGGGCAGTAGTTGCAAGGCCACTCGGATGTCGTTTTCAATCGCTTGCTTGCGCGGGCGTGTGCCGCGTTCGCTCAGCTGAATGGTGAGCGTGGCCTTGCGCACTTCGGCGGCGCCGCCACCCGCAAACGGGTCACTGCCTGCACTGCCGCCACCAATCGTGGTGTAAACGCTTTTGACATCGTTCACCGCCATCAAGAGCGTGCGGGCGTGTTCGGCGCTGGCCTGGGTTTGTGCCAGCGTGGAGCCCGGGGGCAGCTCTACATAGACCTGGGTTTGCGAGTTGTCGTCCGGCGGGATGAAGCCCTTGGGCAGCAAAGGCACCAGCATGATGGAGCCAATGAAAAACAGCGTGGCCAACACCATGGTGACCAGGCGGTGCTTCATGCACCAAGTGGCCCAGACCATGTAGCGCTTGAGCCAACCCGGCTCGTGCGCGGCCGTGACGATGGGCTTCAAGATGTAAGCCGCCATCATGGGCGTGAGCACCCGCGCCACCACCAAGGAGGCGAACACCGCCAGCGACGCCGTCCAGCCAAACTGCTTGAAGAACTTGCCCGGTATGCCGCTCATGAATGCCGTAGGCAAAAACACCGCAATCAGGGTGAAGGTGGTGGCGATCACCGCAAGACCAATTTCATCAGCCGCTTCCATCGCCGCCTGGTAGGGCGACTTGCCCATGCGCAAATGGCGCACGATATTTTCCACCTCCACAATCGCGTCGTCCACCAACACACCGATGACCAAAGACAGCGCCAACAAGGTCACCACGTTGATGGAAAAGCCCAGATACGCCATGCCGATGAAAGCCGGAATGACCGACAACGGCAGCGCCACGGCCGAGACAAAGGTGGCACGCCAGTCGCGCAAAAACAGCCACACCACCAGCACCGCCAAAATCGCGCCCTCGTACAGCAGCAACAAAGAGCCGTTGTATTCCTCTTCCACCGGGGTCACAAAGTCAAAGGCTTCGGTGATTTCGATGTCGGGGTTTTGCAAACGGTAATCAGCCAGCGCCTGACGCACCAAGCGGCCCACGGCCACTTCGCTTTCGCCCTTGCTGCGCACCACTTCAAAACCCACCACGGGCTTGCCGTCCAGTGCTGCGGCAGACCTTGCATCGGCCAGCGTGTCGCTCACCGTGGCCACCTGATCCAAACGGATACGGCCGCCACGCGATGTGGACAACTCGATTTGACCGACCTCTTGCGCCGTTTTGACGGTGGCCAGCGTGCGCACGGGTTGTTCACCCGCGCCCAAGTCCATGCGCCCGCCCGAGCCTTCTTGCTGCACCTGCTTGAGCTGGCGCGACACTTCGGCCGCCGTGATGCCCAGCGACTGCAGGCGGTTCACGTCGAGCGCCACACGCACTTCGCGCGTCACGCCACCCACGCGGTTGACGGCGCCCACACCGCGCAGCGACAAGAGTTTGCGGGTGATCTCTTTGTCGACCAACCACGACAACGCTTCGTCGTCCATGCGCGACGAGCGCACGGTGTAGGCCAGCACGGGCGTGCCCGCCAAGTTGAGCTTTTGCACCACCGGGTCGCGCAGGTCACCCGGCAAGTCGGCCCGCACGCTCTGAATGGCCGAGCGCACATCGTCCACCGCCTCCTGGCTGGGCTTTTCCATGCGGAACTCGGCGGTGATGGACACCACGCCGTCCTGCACCTTGGTGGTGATGTGTTTGAGGCCCTGAAGTGGCGCCAGCGCGTTTTCGAGCTTGCGCGCCACATCGGTTTCGAGCTGCGCGGGCGCTACACCGGGCAGACTGGCGGTCACCGAGATGGTGGGCACGTCCAGATCGGGAAAGTTTTGCACCTTCATCGAACCGAAGGCGATGAAGCCTGCCACCGTCAGCAGCACAAACAGCATGACGGCCGGAATCGGGTTGCGAATTGACCAAGAAGAGACGTTGATCATGGCGTCCCTTTATTTGGTGGCGGAGACGGCGGGAGCAGTTAGAGAAACGGGTGCATCGACCACACGCACCGTGTCGCCGTGGTTCAAAAACGCACCACCGCTGGCCACCACACGGGCATCGGCTTTCAAGCCACTGGTCACCTCAACGCGATCGCCGCTTTGGCGTCCGGTTTGAACCTTGAGCTGGCTGACTTTCTGGTCGGCCCCGACGGTGTAGACATAGCTGAAGCCATCGCGCACCACCACGGCGCTTTGCGGGACGGTGAGCGCCTGGCTTTGGCCCAGCGCGATCTCACCTTGGGCGTACATGCCTGCGCGGGCGCTGCCGGTTTGCGCGGGCAAGTCGACATACACCAGCGCGTTGCGGGTTTGCGCATCGACCGAAGGTGCGACCATGCGTACCTTGCCTTGCAGCTGCTGGCCACTGGCCGCTTTGATCTGCACAGGCGCACCCACCTGGATGCGGCCAATCTCGGCGGCGGTCACTTCAGCGCGCCACTCGATGCGGCCCTGACGAATCAACCGGAACAACTCGGTGCCAGCGCCCACCACGCTGCCCACCGTGGCTTGCCGGGCTGAGATCACGCCCGCATCGGGCGCACGCACCTGGGTTTGCGACAAGCGCACGTTTTGCAGCTGCACCATGGCGCGAGCCGACTGCACACGGGCCACCGACGAAGCCTCTGCGGCCAACGCTTGACTCAGTTGCGCATTGCTGAAAAACCCTTGCTGCTGCAGGCTACGGGCGCGATCGGCCTGGACCTTGGCCTCTTGAGCGCTGGCTGTGGCTTCAGCGAGCAGGCCTTCGGCCTGCGCCAGCTCGGCGCGCAGGGTGTCTGACTGCAAGACCGCCAACACATCGCCGCGCTGCACCCGGTCACCCACGTTTACGCGCACTTCGGTGATCTTCAAGCCATTGGCTTCTGCGCCGACGATGGCCTCTTGCCAAGCAGCCAAGCTGCCGTTGGCGTTGATCTTTTGGGCCAGACTTGCGGTTTGGGGTGGGGTAACAGTCACCGTCAGCGTTGGCTTGCTGGCACCCGTTGATTTGCCCGGCTCAGCCGCGCAAACCATGCCCACAGCTGCGGCCCACAACCCAAGGCCCGCCCACATCCCAACACCGTTTTTTTTCATGACTTTTCTCTTTGCGATGCGCCACGTTTGCGCTTGGGAAGTTTAGCGGTTGGCAATGACTGCCCAGCGTGTCCTCGGGCGCATTGAGGCCATACCGCGGGCCCAGCCTGATGCCCAAACCGACCTCAATGCATGACGAAGCGCCACACCGCCAACACCGCATCACGTGCAGTGCTGAGCGAGGCGGGGTCCACTTGGGTCGGCTCTTCGTTCAAGCGCGCACGGTGTTGCAAGCGCCGCATTTCGCGGTAGGCATTGGCAGCCGCTTGTCCCGTGCCTTCTGGCAGCAACGCGGCTTTTTCGGCGCATTGGAGCAAAGCGATGTTGCCCACGTTGTCGGACAACTCGGGGTGTGCAGCTGCGTGCAAAAGCACCAGGTACTGCATGGCAAATTCGACGTCGACCATGCCACCCGGGCTGTGCTTCACATCAAACTGGTCGGGCTTGACCGGATGGCCCTGGCGCACGCGTTCGCGCATGGCCACGATTTCGGCCTTCAGACTGTCGGCATCACGCGGCGCGCTGATGACAGCATGGCGCACAGCATCAAAGCGGGGGGCCAGGCTGGGCCAACCCATGACAAAGCGGGCGCGTGTCATGGCCTGGTGTTCCCAGGTCCAGGCGGTGTTGCTGCCGCGCTGCTGCTGGTAATCGGCATAGGCTTCAAAGCGGGTGACCAGCAGGCCCGAGTTGCCATTGGGGCGCAAAGCGGTGTCGATTTCGTAGAGGTCACCTTCAGCGGTTTTGACCGTCATCCAGTTGATCATTTTGCGCACGTAGGCGGCGTAAATTTCCTGCGCGCGTTCGTCTTCGTCGTCATACACAAACACGATGTCCAGGTCACTGCCGTAACCCAACTCTTTGCCGCCCAGCTTGCCGTAGCCAATGATGGCCATCGCCGGTTCTTCGCGGTGGCGGTTCTTCAGGCGGTCCCAGCACCATCGGGCCGTCACACGCAACACAGCATCGGCCAGAGCGCTCAGGTCGTCGGCCACTTGCTCCACCGTGAGCACGCCTTCCACATCGCGAGCCAAGGTTCGGAACTGCTCAGCGTGGTGGGCGCGGCGCAACAGGTTCATCAGGCTTTCTTCGTCATCTTCGCCCGTGCGCTGCAGTGCGGCCCGTCGTGCTTGCAGCTCTGTTTCAAACTCGGCAGTGTCAAAGCGGGCGTCAAACAAGTTGCCTCCCGCCAGCTCGTCGATCACACCCGGGTGCTGCAACAAATACCGCGCTGGCCACTTGGCCGCACCCAGCAGGCGAAGCAGACGCTCATAAACCGAGGGGCGCTCGAGCATCAGGGCCAAATAACTTTCGCGACGCAGCAGGGGTTCGATCCAGTCGGCCATCCGCAGCACCGCCACTTCACTGATGCGGCCCTCGCCCAGCCACTGGGCGGTGCGCTGCAGCAAGCGCATGAGTCGCCCGCGTGCGTCGTCGCGCAGGGCCAGTACGCGCGGGTTATCGCCCCATTGGGCCAAGCGCGTACGCACGGGACCTTTGAAGTCGGTCAGCACCGCATCGAGCTCGGCATGTTCGCGGCCATTGCCGTTCTTGCCATTTTTACCGTTGCAGGTTTTGCAGTCACGGTCGCCGCCGAGCAAGGTGTCGAACTCTTGCGCCACCACTTCACGGTGCGCGTCCAACGCGCTCAGGAAACTGCAGGTGCTGGCATGCCCGAGGGTCTGCGCGATCCAGTCCAGGTCATCATCGCGCGTAGGCAGCACATGAGTTTGCTGGTCGTCCAAGTACTGTATGCGGTGCTCGACCTGACGCAAGAACACATAAGCCGCGCTCAAGGCGTCAGCCGTGGCCTGCGGCATAAGGCCGGCTTTGGCCACACGCTGCAACGCGTCCAGGGTGGGGCGGGTGCGCATTTCGGGGAACTGCCCCCCGCGCACCACCTGGAGCAGTTGTACGGTGAACTCGATCTCGCGGATGCCGCCGCGTGAGAGCTTCACATCATTGGCGCGTTCAGGGTGTCCGGCGCTGCGTTTGGCCGCATGCTCACGAATTTGCTGGTGCAATGTGCGCAGCGATTCGAACACGTTGTAATCGAGGTAACGGCGAAACACAAAGGGCAGCACCACGCCGCGCAGTGCCTGGGCCGATCCATTGAGCATGGCGCTTCGGGGGGCGACCACACGGCTTTTCATCCAGGCAAATCGCTCCCATTCGCGGCCTTGCACCAACAAATACTCTTCCAGCGCGCCCAGCGAAACCACACTGGGCCCGGAGTTGCCGTTGGGGCGTAGCGCCAAATCGACACGGAACACAAAGCCATGCTCGGTGGTGTCGCCAATCAAGGCGTACATGCGCTTGACGGCGCGGGTGAAGTACTCCTGGCATGAGACCTTATTTCGGCCTTCGCTGTTGCCCAGCGTCTGGCCGTCTTCGTCGTAGACATAAATCAGGTCGATGTCACTCGACACGTTCAACTCGCGAGCACCCAGCTTGCCCATGCCCACGATCCACATCTCGGCGCGCAGGCCGTCGGCCTTGGTGGGAACACCATGCAACGCGTCCAGGTCGGCCATGACCTGTTGCCAGGCGATGTCGAGGGTGACTTCGGCCAGCCAGGTCATACCGTGCGTGACCGTTTCCAAATTGGCCCGCCCCGAGCAGTCCAATTGGGCCAGGCGCTCCAGGGTGAGTTGGCGCAACACGCGCAAGGCAGCGCTGGTGTCCAGACCCCGGGATTGCAAGGCTGCGTAAGCGGCGCTCAGGCTGTCGCGGGTGAGAGGGCCGGGCAGCAGCAGCGGCAGTTCTTCGGCATAGCGGCGATGCAGGCGCTGCACAAAGCGAGAATAAAGTGGCAAATCAAGAGGTAAATCCACAAGGCCGGGCACTCCTGCGGGCGAAACAATCGGGGAGTTGAGATCAGAATGGTCGTCTATGGACGGGCTGCGGGTCATAATTCCTGCTGACTTTCTAATTCATACGTTTGTGTCGTCTTCACCCACTTGGCCCCCCACCGAAGTCCTGCTGAGCCCCTGGCTGTCGCGGGCTGTTCGGCTTGTTTTATGGGGGCTGCTGGTCGCCGGGCTGGTATTGGGTCTGGCTTGGTCTACGCTGCATTTTTGGATTGTGCCGCGAATCGCAGAGTTTCGCCCTGCCCTTGAAAACCTTGCCCGCCAATCGCTGGGTGTACCGGTGCGCATCGGCGGCGTTTCGGCGCACAGCATCGGCTGGGTGCCCTCTTTTGAGCTGCGCGACATCGAGCTGCTGGACGGCCAAGGCCGTACCGGGCTGCGCCTGCCCAAGGTGCGGGTGGCGCTCAGCCTGCGCTCTGTTGTTCTGGGACAGCTGGACCAACTGGTATTGGACGCCCCCGAGCTGTCGCTTCGCCTGACCACCGATGGCCAGTGGCAAATCGCCGGAATGACATGGGGGGCGTCGTCCACAGGGCACTCGGCTGCGGCCGACTGGTTGTTTAGCCAGCGCGAAGTGGTGGTGCGGGGCGCAAGGGTGGACTGGCATGGGCCAGACACCGGAATCAACACATCGCCAGGCAAGGACATCACCCCACCCGTCCCATTGATCCTGCGCGAAGTGGACTTGGTGATCCGCAACACCGCCCGGCAACACATGCTGCGCCTGGACGCCACGCCACCCCATCAGTGGGGCGAGCGCTTTGTGCTGATGGGCCAGTTCAAACGCGGCTTGCTGTCCCTGCACCCGGGGCGACTGACCGATTGGTCGGGCCAGGCCTTTGCTCATTTTCCGCACCTGGACATGGCCCATTGGTCCGCCCAGGATCTGCAGATGCCCGCCAGCTTGTTTCCAGAAACCAGGCTCTTGCAAGGCCAAGGGCGCTTGCGCCTGTGGGCGGATGTCCAACAGGGCCAGTGGCGCGGCGGTCTGGCCGATGTGGACTTGAAAAACCTGCAGGTCCGGCTCAGCCCGAACCAGCCACCCTTGGCTTTACAAAGCCTGTCGGGACGGCTGGGACTGCAGGTGCATGCCGAGGGCTTTGCAGCAGAAACCCAGGATTTGCGCTTTATCAGCGAAC
>CAJBLW010000410.1 GCA_903953985.1 uncultured Burkholderiales bacterium | reverse complement strand
TGGAGCGCCAAGCTGGGGGCTGATTGGCATGCCGCGCAAAAGCGCGTGCCCGATGGCAGCAGGTCCACTGTTGCCTACACCCTGGTCAACGCCAGTGTGTCTTACCGCCAAAAGCTGGACGCCACGGTGCTCAATTGGTTTGCCCGCCTGGACAACCTGACCGACCAACTGGCCTACAGCGCCAGTTCCATCCTCACGAGCACGGCCTTTGGCAAGTCGCCTTTGCCGGGTCGCAGCCTCAAGTTGGGGGTTCAGGCCACGTTTTGATGGCCTGCGTGGCGTCGCCTAAGGGGCGGCGCTACGTGGTTTCCGCCGTTCGAGAGGGCTGGCTCACCGAGATAATCCAGGGATGAACCTTGATCATCCCGTCCTGTCCTCTCTTTTGCCCGTGGTGCTGCTCATCTTGATGGGCTTTGTCGCGGGCAAGGCCAAGCTCATGAGGCCCGAGTCGGTGCGCGATTTGTCCAACCTGGTGTTTCTGGTGCTGACGCCAGCGCTGCTGTTTCGCACCATGAGTTCGGTGCACCTGGAGCGCTTGGATATGGGTCCGGTACTCCAATACTTTTTGGTGGCGGCAGTGCTGTTTTTTGCCATGTTGGTCGCCTATGGTCGCGATTCGCGCGCTTCGGTGTTGGCGTTGGCCGGCATCTTCAGCAACACCTTGATGATCGGCGTGCCCCTGATCGGCCTGGCCTACGGTGAGGCGGGGCAGGTTTTATTGTTCACCCTCATTTCCTTGCATGCGCTGGTGCTGCTGACCATGGCCACCGTGGTGCTGGAGTTGCAAATGGCCAGCGAGCAAGCCGCTGCTTCTGGCCAAAAAGGGAAACTGTGGCGCACTGTGGGCCAGGCCATCCGCAGCGCGGTGTTGCACCCCGTGCCATTGCCCATCATCATGGGCCTGCTGTATGCGCAAACCGGTTGGGGCCTGCATCCGGTCATTGACAAACCCTTGCAATTGTTGGGCAGCGCCTTTGGCCCCATCGCACTGGTGCTGGTGGGCATCACACTGTCACAAACCCCCGTGGGAAAAAACCTGACGGCTGCAGTGCGTTTGTCTTTGGTCAAGACCTTTTTACACCCCGTTCTCATGCTGGCTGTGGGTTGGGCTTTGGGTATGCGTGGTTTGGCCTTGTCGGTCATGGTGGTGGCGGCCGCTTTGCCCATTGGGGCCAACGTGTTTTTGTTCTCGCAGCGGTACCGAAAGGAAGAAGACACCGTCACTGCCGCCGTGGCCATCTCCACGCTGATGGCCCTGTTGGCCATCTCGCTCGCCATGGCTTTGCTGCCCTTGTTGCCAACCTGACCCAAACCAGGACAGCCGAGCGCATCGCCGTCTGGCGCTGGTTCGTCGTGTCTGTTTCAGGGCGCCAGTCGCTCGCGCAGCCATTTATCGCCGACTTGCGTGTAACGCAGTCGGTCATGCAAACGGCTTTTGCGGCCTTGCCAAAACTGCCATTGGTCGGGCACCAGGCGGTAGCCGCCCCAGTGGGGTGGGCGGGGCGGCTGCAGCATGAATTGCGCCGCGTATTTGGCGGCGTTGGTCACCAGCACGGTGCGCCCGTCGATCACCTGGCTTTGTGGTGAGGCCCAAGCGCCGATGCGTGAATCGAGCGGGCGGCTGTGAAAATAGGCGTCGCTTTC